>PXDM01000257.1 GCA_003565055.1 Paracoccaceae bacterium | reverse complement strand
CTCGCGGGTGAAGCGCCACAGATCGACCAGCGTTTCGGCATTGGACAGAAGATTGCGCTGGCTGAGCATCGCGCCCTTGGAGCGCCCGGTCGTGCCGGAAGTGTACAGAAGCGCCGTCAGATCATCAGCGCGGCGCGGCTCTGGCTTCAGGCTGGTGGGCTTTTGCGCGGCCAGCGCGTCGAAACTGCCGCCTTGCCCCAGTCCTTCGAGACGCAGCCCCAGCTTTTGCGCAAGCGGGCTGAGCGCGTCCATGCGGTCAGGATCAACCAGCAAAAGCCCCGCGCCACAATCCTCCACGAAATACGCGAGCTCAGCCGCCGTATAGGCGGTGTTGAGCGGCAGGAACACGATACCGGCGGCCACCGCCGCGCCATAGACGGCCAGCATCTGCGGCGATTTCGACGCCTGCACGGCCACGCGGTCCCCCGGCTCCAGCCCGGCGGCGCAGAGCGCATGGGCGTAGCGCGCGAGCATGTCGTGGAATTCGGCGGCGCTGATCTGGCTGCCATCTTCGAGCGTCAGAAAGGGACGCCCGGCCCCCGCAAGCGGGGCAAAGAGCGCATCATAGAGCGGGTTGGTCATCGGATCGGAACTCCTCTTTCAGGCAGCGCAGGTTGGCTTTTGTCACTCGGCGGCGGCGCGGGCAAGCTGGCGCACAGCGCGGGTCGCCGCGATCTTGCCTTGGGCGGCATAACTTTCATGCTGGGCCTCGACCTGATCGAGGTCATAGAGGTAATTGACCATCGCCCCCAGCGACTGCTTGCGTCCGCGCGGCGAGAGATCGGCCTCGGCATGGACCTCATGGACCAGCGCGCCATTGTTGAGATGAAAGCGCGCCACCGGGTCGCGCGGGCGGTCATTGCGGTCGCGCGCGTCGAGCAGGTAATGCGCAGTCAGGCGGCGCAGTTGCGTCGGATCGGGCTCCGGCGCGTCGAGCAGCTCTGTAGCGGCTGCGTCGCCCGCCTCTGCGCGCTCTTCGAGCCAGCGGCGCAGCCCCGGAATGGGCGAGAGCGTGACGAACTGGCGCAGATGCGGCAATTCCTGCTGCAACAGTGCCACCACCTGCTTGATCAGCGAATTGCCGAAACTGATGCCTTTGAGCCCGGCCTGACAGTTCGAGATCGAATAGAAGGTCGCGGTATCGGCGCGGGCGGGATCAAGCGGCGTGCGGTCTTCGGCCAGAAGGGCTTGCACCGAGCCCGGCACGCCCTTGACCAGCGCGACCTCGACAAAGATCAGGGGCTCGTCGGGCATGGCGGGGTGGAAGAAGGCGAAACAGCGCCGGTCCTTCGGGTCGAGCCGCGCGCGCAGGGCTTCCCAATCGTCGATTTCATGCTCGGCCTCATAAGCGATGATCTTTTCCAGCAGCCGTGCGGGACTGTCCCAGGTGATTTGGCGCAGCACCAGAAAGCCGCGATTGAACCAGCTCTGGAAGAGATGCGCGAAATCGAGATCGACGCGGGCGAGATCGGGCCGCTCCGGCAGCAGATCCAACAGATCGCAGCGCATGCGGACCAATTCGCCCGTCGCACCGGGCGCGTGATTGAGCCTGCGCAGCAATTCCTGCCGCCGGGGCTCGGCCAGATGCAGGAGCAGCCGCAGCTGTTTCACATCGCGCCCGCTGCCATAGTTGAGCGCGGCCTGCGCCAATGCGTCGGCCTCCAGATCGAAGGTATCGGCCAGATGCGCGAAGAAGGCTTTGCGCGCCTGCATGTCCATCCGCGCATAGGCCCCGAGGATCTGGCGCGCGAGCCGCATGGTCGAGACC
Organism: Paracoccaceae bacterium; assembly: GCA_003565055.1. Taxonomy (GTDB): domain Bacteria; phylum Pseudomonadota; class Alphaproteobacteria; order Rhodobacterales; family Rhodobacteraceae; genus Roseinatronobacter. The sequence goes on along the minus strand of PXDM01000257.1, from coordinate 8,889 downwards.
TCGCCCGCGCCGGCCAGAAGATCGGCGCAGAGCTGCGCCACCGGCGCATCCGACCCGCCCCGAAGCGGGACGAAGCGGCGTTCGACAAGTTGATTGAGCAGATCGCCCAGATAGCCGGTTCGGTTCATCGCACAGGCCCCATTACCAGATCCGGTAACCATGTGGCGATGCCGGGGAAGAAACACAAGATCACGATGGCCAGCACCATGCAGCCGACATAGGGCAGCGAGCCGCGCAGGATGGTCTTGAGCTTGATGTCCGGCGCAATCGAGTTGATCACATAGAGGTTCAGCCCCACAGGCGGCGAGATCAGCCCGATTTCCATGTTGATCGTCAGGATCACCGCGAACCAGTAGGGGTCGAAATCGGCGGCCAGAATGATCGGCAGCAGGATCGGCGCGGCCATCAGGATCACCGCGACGGGCGGCAGGAAGAAGCCTGCGATCAGAAGAAAGACATTGATCGCGCCCATCAGCACCCAGCGATTGACCTCCAGCCCGGAAATCCACATCGCGATGGACTGGGTGATGAAGAGCGAGGACAGCATGTAGCTGAACACCCCCGCCGCGCCGATGATGAAGAGGATCATCACCGATTCCCGCGTCGAATCGCGCAACACCACCCAGAGCGATTTCGGCGACCACATCCGGTAGATGACAATCGCCATCAGCAGACAGAGCAGCGCGCCCACGGCGGCGGTTTCCGAGGGCGTCGCGATGCCGCCATACATGGCGTAAAGGACGCCCACGATCACCAACAGGAAGGGGATGACGCGCGGCAGGATTTCCAGCTTCTCGCGCAGGGAGTAGCGCCGCGCGGACATGACCGACAGGCCCGTGTTGCGCCAGGTCGAATAGACCGACCAGACCATGAAGAGCGACACCAACATCAGCCCCGGCAAGACACCGGCCAGAAACAGCCGCCCGATCGAGGTCTCGGTCGCAATCCCGTAGACGATCATCGTGACCGAGGGCGGGATCAGGATGCCGAGCGTGCCGCCCGCCGCGATGGAGCCAGAGGCCACAGTGTCGGGATAGCCGCGCTTGCGCATCTCGGGGATGCCCATCTTGCCGATGGCCGCGCAGGTCGCGGGGCTGGAGCCCGACATGGCCGAAAACAGCGCGCAGGCCCCGAGGTTCGACATGACCAGCCCGCCGGGAACGCGGGTCAACCAGCGCTCCAGCGCCTCATAGAGATCCGCGCCGGCCCGCGTCGAGGAAATCGCGGCCCCCATGATGATGAACATCGGGATGGACAGAAGCGCGAAGGAATTGAGCTTGCCGAAAAACTTGTCGGGCATCAGCTCCAGCGCCCACATGCCCTCGAACACCGCGAGGAAAAGGCCCGAGACGATCAGCAGCCCGGTGGCGACCGAGACGCCGGAGAACAGCACGGCGATGGTTACGAAGGCGACCAATGCGCCAAGAATGAGCGGATCCATCAGTCAGGCTCCAATCCGAAAGCGGTGTCACGACCGATGAGCAAGGCCAGAAGATCCGCGAAAAGCTGTGCGATGAAGAGCGCAAAGCCCACTGGCATCGCGATATAGGCAACCCAGAGGCGCGGCCCCCAGACGCTCGACGAGCGCCAGCCGCGCTGATAGGCGGTCAGCCAATGCTCGTAGGCATACCAGCCCATGATCCCGATCACGACGATCCCCGAGGCCAGCACCAGCACGGCGAGCGCCTTGCGCGGGACGGGGCTGAGCGCCATCGGCAGCAGATCGACATTCACATGACCGCGCAGTTTCTGCACATAAGGCAGGCCCAGCATGGTTGCGGCGATCATCAGATAGATCACGGTTTCGGTCTGCCAGATCGTCGACTGGCGCAGCACGAAGCGCACAAAAATCATCTGGCAAGTGATCAGTACCGAGGCGAGGATCATCGAGGCGGCGATCCAGCCGCAAAGCGTCGAGATCCCCCCGATGCCGCGAATGAGCATCCCTGCCCCGCGACGCCATCCGGCATCTGCAGGTGTCGTGGCCATGTGGCGCTCCTGATTGTCTTGGATGTGGCTTTGAGTGTCGGGCGCGCGCGATGACGCGCCCGGATGGGGTCACTCGACCGCGAAGGCGAGATCGAGCAACTCCTGCCCATTGGGCACTTGACGCAGGAAATCCGCATAAGCCGATTCCATGGCCAGCTCGCGCCAGGCTTCGAAATCGTCCTGGGTCATTTCGGCGATCTGGACATCGTTATTCTCAAACACCTCGACTGAGCGCGTGTCATCGAGCTTGGCCTGCTCCAGATACCACTCCTCGGCCCGCGCGGCAGCGGTCATCAGCGCTTCCTGCTGCTCGGCACTCAGCCCGTCGAAGGTCGATTTATTCATCAGAAGCGGCTGATACATGAACCACAGCGCCACATCTGCGGCCGGGGTGAAGCAGTCGACCTGCTCATAGAGCCGGAAGGACACGAAGGAGGAAGACGAGGTGTTCACCGCATCCAGAACGCCGGTCTGCATCCCGTTATAGATCTCGGAAGAGGCCATGGACGAGATCGACGCCCCGGCGGCGGCCAGCATCTGCTCGAAGGCCCGGCCCGCTGCGCGCACAGTGCGGCCTGACATATGTTCGGGCCGGGTGATGCACTCGCCTTTCGACGCGAAACCGCCTGCGAGATAGCCATGGACGAGCACCATGATATCATCTTCGGCCATCAGCTCTTCAAGCCGCTCCATGAAGGGCGAGGCATTGAGCCGTGCGCCGTGATCGTGATTGCGCACGAGGCCGGGCATCAGCGTCAGATTGAATTCCGGCCGTTGCCCGCCTGCATAGGACAGCGGATAGATGGTCATGTCGAGTTGCCCGCGACTGACCGGCAGATATTGCTCGGTGGCTGAGAACAGCGAGGCCGAGGGGAAGATGCGGATCGACAGCCCGACATCGGCCTCTTCGAGATCATCGGCGATCATTTGTGCCACATTATGGCGCAGATCCGCAGTCGACCACTGATGCGACAGGCGCAGTTGCTGGGCCTCCGCAGTCGCGGGGCTGAAAGCGGCGGCAAGTGCGACGACAGAGGCCGCGGCCAGTCCGAGATATTTCATGACTCTCTCCCTGTGATTGCGCGGGCCAGTCTGCCGCGCCAGTGTTTGGGCATTGCTCCTCAACAACGCTGCATTCAGAAAAGGTGAATCTGCATGCAGAGTCAACTAATTTTGTATACAAGAAGAAAATTTCAGCATACAATGACAGGCAAGCGATTGAATTTGTTGATCTGGGTCTTTGAACATGACGTTTCGCAAAGTGGCGGACAAAATCCGCGAAGCGCTGGAGCAGATGATTGTCACGGGCGAGCTGTCCAATGGTGAGCGGCTCGACGAAGTGGCGCTGTCAGAAAACTTCGGCTGTTCACGCACCCCCTTGCGCGAAGCGTTTCACATGCTCTCGGCCTCTGGCCTGATCGAGCTTGTGCCCCATCGTGGCGCCTTCGTGCGCCATCCCGGCCTGACCGAAATGGTCGAGATGTTCGAGGTCATGGCCGAGTTGGAAGCCTTTTGCGGATCGCTGGCCGCGCGGCGCGTATCGGCGCGGGACCTTGCGGCCCTGTCCGAGACCGTGATTGCCTGCGAAACTGCGGTCGCCGAGAATGATCATGATCGTTACTATCTGGAAAACGAGCGTTTTCATCATCTGGTCTATGACGCGTCTGGCAACGGGTTTCTGGCCGATCAGGCCAAACGGTTGCATGCGCGGCTCAAGCCGTTCCGGCGGCTGCAACTGCGTGTGCGCGGGCGGCTTGACCAGTCGCTCGCCGAACATCGCGCCATCCTCGCGGCGCTGGAACATGGCGCGTCAGAGGATGCGGCTGACGCGCTGCGCAGCCATGTCGCGGTACAGGGCGGAAAATTCAACGACCTGATGGCAAGCTACAAGGGCTCACATCTGTGCACGGGGACATGAGCCTGGCGAAAGCAAACCTGGCTGCGCCCGGTCCTATCCCCCGACGACCGACAGCGTGCCGTCGGATTCGTCCAGAAACGGCAGGATCAGGCGGGCGACCAGTTCGGGGGCTTCTTCATGGACCAGATGACCAAGGCCCGCGAGTTCATGATACCGCGCCCGCGCCAGTGCCTTGGCGGCTGATTTCGACACGCGCGGCGGCACTGCCAGATCCCGGTCCGAGGCGATCAGCAGCGTCGGGACCATGATCTGCGGCAGCCGCTCGATCAGGGGTTCCAACTGCCATTGTGCCATCATCCCCAGCGTGCCCTCGATATGGCGCGGATCGGTCACGAGGCGCTGATAGAGCGTCACCCCCGCATCCGGCAGAGTGGAGCCCGTGCCCTTGAGCAGATTTTCGACCTGTTTGCGCTTGGAGGCCATGCGCGTCATGATCGCAGCGACGAAGGGGCTGGCCGACATGGCTTTCGCGAGTTTCGGGAAGAGCCAGCCTGCGAAGCCATCAAAAGGCCCAAGTGCGGCGTTGATCCCCACAACCGCGCGGGGCGGGCGCGGGGCCATTTCGACCATGCGCAGCGCAATGGCCGCACCAGCCGAATGGCCGATGATCGCATCGGGCTGCCAGCCCTGATCTTTGCAGAGCGTCGTCAGGTCATCGGCCATTGCATCGAGCCCGAGCCGCAGCATCCCGCCCGCGCGCGTGAAGCCCTGCCCCGGCAAGTCGGGCATGATCAGCCGGTAGCCGGGCAGATGCGGCACGAGCGGATGAAAGCTATGCGCCGAGGCCCCGGCCCCGTGCAACATCAACACATCCGGCCCCTGGCCTGTGATCTGCACATGCCAATCATGCGGACGGCAGCGGATGCGCCGCGAGTGCTGTCGCAGCGGCCAGTCCGGGGGGATGAGTTGCATGGTCTCAGTTCCCCAAAGCCGCCGAAAGCGTGGTTTGCAGGCTTCGCGCATCCGCGCGCGGCAGCGCGATGAGCGTCGCGCGCATCGCAGCACTCAGTTCCGCCAGTTGCGGCTTGGGGCGCAGGCTGGTGTCGATCACAAGTGCCGGGATCGCCTTGGCGGCAATCGCGCGGGCGAGTTGCGTGGCCTCGGTCGCGGCCTGCGCGCGGTCGGCGCGGCCATCGAGCGCGATATTGCCGCGCCCGTCGGTCAGGAAAGCAAGCGTCGGCGTCATGCCGTGGCTGCGGGCCTGATCCGCCGTCGCCAGTGCCAGTTGCAGCGCATGCGCAAGCGGCGTCGCCCCGCCCCCCGGCAGCCCTGCCAAGCGGCGCTTGGTCTGCACCAGCGAGCGCGAGGGCGGCAGGCACAGCTCTGCTTCATGGCCGCGAAAGGCGATCAGCGCCACATGGTCGCGGGTCGAATAGGCTTCGGCCAGCATCAGCTCGACCGCGCCCTTGGCCTCGGCCAGCCGGGCGAGCGCGGCCGAGCCCGAGGCATCCACGACGAAGATCAGCACGCGGTCGGTCTGGTCGCGGTAGCGTTTGATGCGGATGTCGGAGGGCATCAGGAGAAGCCGGTCACTCGGCGCGGGCATCATCGCGCGGCGCATCTTTTGCCAGGGCGCGGCCTGACGCAATGTCGCGACCACATCGACCCGCGCGCCTGCGCCGGGTTTGCCTGCGCGCGAAGGCATAGGCCGACCGCGTCGCATGGATTTGCGCGCGGCCCCTGCCCCGGAATTCGCGCCCGCGGCACGGCTGAGGCGCGCGGCCTGTAATTGCGCCAGAAGCCCCGGTGGGAGCGCGGCGCGGGCCGCGTCAATGAGCATCTCGTCGGGCAGCTCAAATTCGCTCTGGTCACGGTCGCGCCCGTCCTCGGGCTGGTCCTGCGGGGGCTCGGGCGGGGCCTCTTGCGGCTCTGGCGCGTCGTCAGGGAATTGCAGGGCCTTATGGGCGTAGCACAGAGCAACGGCGATCTGGAGATCGGCCTCGTCCAGCGCATCGGCCCCGCGCCATGCGGCATGGGCGCGGGCGCAGGCCAGTGCAAGGAGCGGCGCGCGCAGGCTGGTGATGCCGAGATCAGCCGCGACCCGGACCAGTCGCGGGGCAGCGTCGCCAGTGGCGATACGGGCCAGCCGCGCTTGTGCCGTGGCGATCATCGGCAGAGGCAGGGTCAGATCGGCGCTCTCGCCGTAAGCGATGCCGTCGAGGTCGAGAAACAGGCCCAGCCGGTCGCTGAGTGCGGGCGGCAGGCCCTCGCCCTCCTCGGCGGCTTCATCCAGCGCGAGGAGCGAGAGGGTCGGGTCATCGTCGAGCGCTTGACCCAGTCGCACGGCAAGGCTCGGGGGGCAGCGTTCGGCCATCGTGAGCGCCAGCAGGCCCGGCTGCTCCAGCAGTCCCGCATGGTGCTGCAATGCGCCCGTGGCCAGCGTCGCCGACAGATCCATGCCCCCGCTGAGTGCGTCCTCGGCCATGAACGGGTGCAGCTTGCGCGGGGTCAGGGCGCTGAGCCCCGCCATCACCCGGTCGCGCACAGGCCCTGCGCGCCCCCGCAGCCACAGCCCGCGCAGGCCCGCCGGGTCAATCGCCAGAAGTATGAGCGCCCGCGTGACCATCGACCAGGGGTCGGTCGGGGGTGGCGGGCGGTCCGGCGGGCCGCTGGTGTCGTCATAGGGGGTCATGGTCGGGATATATGCGTGAGGCCAAGCAGGGGGGCGCTGCCCCCCTGCACCCCCCGGAGTATTTCCGGCAAGAAAATGAATGTGTTTGCGATCACGGGAGCACCTCGGCCAATTGGCGGGCGACGCGGGCAGTGGAGCCGGCATCATCGAGCGGGTCGCGGCGCAAGCGGTGGCGCAGGGCCATGGGGGCAGCCTGGCGGATATGGTCGCGGGTGAGCTCGGACGCGCCTTCAAAAGCGGCGAGCGCGCGGGCGGTGCGCAGGAGCGTCAACTCGCCGCGCAGCCCGTCCGAGCCGAGCGCGAGGCAGACTGAAGCGCAGTCATGCAGCGCGACATTCGATGTGCGGACATTCGGCAGGGCGTCGCGGGCGGCGAGGATCCGGGCGCGCAATTCCGCGTCCTGCGGTTGCCATTCGGCCATGAAACCCGCGTGGTTGGTCTCATAGGCGTCGCGGCGGCGGATGACTTCGACGCGGGTTTCAATGTCCTTCGGGCTGGTGACTTCGACCGACAGGCCGAAACGGTCGAGAAGCTGGGGGCGCAACTCACCCTCTTCGGGATTGCCGGAGCCGACGAGGACGAAGCGGGCCGGGTGGCGGATCGACATGCCTTCGCGTTCGACCACGTTTTCGCCCGATTGCGCCACATCCAGCAGCAGATCGACGATGTGATCTTCGAGCAGATTCACTTCGTCGATATAGAGATAGCCGCGATTGGCGCGTGCCAGAAGCCCCGCCTGAAAGGCTTTTTCGCCGCGGGTGAGCGCGCGTTCGATGTCGAGCGCGCCGGTCACGCGGTCCTCGGAGACGCCCAGCGGCAGGTCCACGACGGGCGTGGGGCGGGTCTCAACCTCACGCGTGGTGACTTCGGCCCAGTCGGGGCAGTCTTCGGCCTTGGCGGAATTGACCGGGCAGCCGCGCACGGCCTCGATGGGCGGCAGGAGCGCTGCGAGCGCGCGCACGGCGGTTGATTTGCCCGTGCCGCGATCGCCAAAAACCAGCACGCCACCGATCGAGGCGTCAATCGCGGTCAGGATCATCGCGGTTTTCATCTCGTCCTGTCCGACGATGGCGGTGAAGGGGAACGGCGTCATGCGGCTTCCTTTTCTGCTATGGGGGCGAGCGGCGCGCGGCCCTGCCATGTGCCCTGCGTGCCGCTGACACGGAAGCGGGCATAGAGTTCTTCATTGAACCAGCCTTGATCGCGCACGGCCTGAATGGCCTCGGCATGCGCGCCGCGCCGGGCGAAAGCGGCCATGGTGTCGACATCGGGCCAGACCGAGAAGGTCACCTGATGCAAGAGCGGGACTTCGCCAATGCCGATCTTGAAGATGACATTCGGATCCCTGCCGACCTTGGCCGAAATATCGGGCACCCGGCCCCAGAAGCGCAGCGCATGGGCGGGTTTCACGGTGGCGCGGGTCATGGCGGCGATGGGGCCATTTTCGGGGCCGGAGCCTTCGGGCGTGAAGGGGGCGACGCCCGCCCATTGGCCGCGCGCGGAATAGGGTTCGAGAAAGAGCGTGCAGCCTTCATCCGCCCTGGCGCGCCAACTTGCGAAAGGTTTGCATGCAAGACCTGCCTCGGCCAGATCGCGGCTGTCCCAAGCGCAGAGGATCGCCCATGTGCCCCAGTTGGGCCGGGGCGTGAAGCCCTCGCCCGTGCCGGAGCCACAGAGTTTCCAGAACTGCAGCCCGTCAAGCTGCGGCAGGACAAAACGCGCCGCCCCCATCTGCCCCAGAACCCAGAGCCGCGCCAGCACTGTGTCGAAGCGAAACAGCGACAAGGTGACAGTTTGCATGACGATTCCCGTCTCTCTCAATTCCCTCCAAGATTGTCACAAGAACTAGACATAGTAAAGGACGGAATGTAAATCTTGATTGACAGTTCTGCCCGGTGTAAGCTGGAAAAAACAAAGCCGAGATGGGAACGAAGATGCTTGATTCGACTGGACCGCAGCGCGCGATTGTGATCGGCGCAGGACTGGGGGGGCTGGCCTCGGCCATGCGGCTGGGCGCGAAGGGCTATGCGGTCACGGTCATCGACAAGCTCGACCGGCCCGGTGGGCGCGGCTCCTCGATCACGCAGGGCGGGCATCGCTTCGATCTTGGCCCGACCATCGTCACGGTGCCGCAGGGCTTGCGCGATCTCTGGGCGGCCTGCGGGCGGGATTTCGACCGTGATGTGACGCTCAGGCCCATGGACCCGTTCTATGAGATCCGCTGGGAAGATGGCTCTAGCTTCACCATGCGCGGCGATGATGCGGCGATGGAGGCCGAGGTCACGCGCCTCTCGCCCGGTGATCTGGCGGGGTTTCGCAAGTTTCTCGATGATTCCGAAGATCGCTACTG
>PXDM01000221.1 GCA_003565055.1 Paracoccaceae bacterium | reverse complement strand
TCGTCCTCGGGCTCCTCGTCCTCGGGCTCTTCGTCCTCGGGCTCCTCGTCCTCGGGCTCTTCGTCCTCGGGCTCCTCGTCCTCGGGCTCTTCGTCCTCGGGTTCTTCGTCCTCCGGCTCCTCGTCCTCCGGCTCTTCGTCTTCCTCCGGCTCCTCGTCTTCCGCCGGTGCTTCCTCTTCCGGTGTTTCAACGGGTTCTTCGGGTGCCTCTTCTTCCTCTGGTTGTGAAGGTGTCAAGACCGTCAGCAATGCGGCGAGCGCTGCCTGGATCGCCAGAAGCAACGCAGCTAGAAATGCACGAAACACAATGTTCCTCCTCGAGTGTCACAGCAGCGTGAGGTTATGTGAAGCCGCGTCTGTCGACAAGTTAAATATCGTTAACAAGATTGTAGCAGCATCTTTTTTTGCCATCCGGAGCGCGCGACAGGTGGCTTCGATCGCCTATCTTCGGGCGGGGCAGGGTGCTACGGTGAGGCGCGCGGCCCGGAGGGGCGCGGACAGAGAGGACCTGCATGCTCGACCGACATCTGCGCCCGCTAATCGACCCGCCGCTGAACCGGCTGGGGCAGGCTGTGGCGCGGCTGGGTTTGAGCGCCAATCATGTCACGCTGATCGGGCTTGCGCTGGGTCTCGGGGCGGCGGCGGCGATCTGGGCGCAAGCCTTCTGGCTGGCCATCGCGCTGATTCTTGCGTCAAGGCTGGCCGATGGGCTCGATGGTGCCGTGGCGCGGGTTCAGGGCGTCAGCGATTTCGGCGGCTTTCTCGATATCGTCTGCGATTTCGTCTTCTACGCGGCGATCCCGCTGGCTTTCGTCGCGCTTGATCCGGGGGCGCATGGGCTGGCGGGCGCGTTTCTGCTCCTGAGTTTCTATGTCAATGCCGCGACTTTCCTCGGCTTCGCCGTGCTCGCGGAAAAGCAGAAGATGCGCAGCGAGGCGCATGGGGTCAAGTCGCTCTATTTCACCAGTGGCTTGCTGGAAGGCACGGAAACGATTGTGTTTTTTCTGCTGCTCTGCCTCTTCCCCGCAGCCTTCGCGGCGCTGGCCTGGGGCTTTGGCATCCTGTGTCTGATCACCGCAGGCTCGCGGGTGTTCCTCGCGGCGCGCGTGTTCCGGGGCTAGCGGGGCTCAGAGCTCGCGGATCGGCGAGGGGGAAATGGGGGCGCTGACGGTTTCCGGCAATTTCAGCCCCGAGACCTGATCCGCGATCGGCTTCACGGCGAGCGGATGCGTGGCCGCCCCAAACGCCTTGGGGTCGGTCATCTCGCGCCATGCGCCGTCGTGATAGACTTCGAGCGCGGAGAATTTTGCCTTGTAATCCATTTTCGGGCTGCCGGGCACCCAATAGCCGAGATAGACATAGGGCAGGCCGACCTTGCGCGCGAGCGCGACCTGATCGAGGATCATGTAGCTGCCCAGCGAGTTTTTCTCCAGCGTCGGGTCGAAGAAGGAATAGACCAGCGAGAGCCCGTCATCGAGCACATCGGTCAGGCAGACTGCACTCAGGCTGCGCCGGCCGTCGGGGTCTGTGGCCGCATATTCGAGGACGCGGGTGCGCACTGGGGTTTCCTCGATCATCGCGGCGAATTCGAACACATCCATATCGGCCATGCCGCCATCCGCGTGACGATGATCGAGGTAGCGGCGGAAGAGGTCGAACTGGTCTTCGGTCGCCCATGCGCTGGTCACCTGGCGTTGCAGATGCGCATTGCGGCGCTGGATGCGGCGCTGCGAGCGGCTGGGCGCGAAATCGGCCACGCGGATCCGGGCCGAGAGACAGGCGTTGCATTCGGCGCAGGATGGCCGGTAGAGCACGTTTTGCGAGCGCCGGAAGCCCTGTTTCGACAGCGTGTCATTCATCGTCTCGGCCTGTTCACCCTGCAGGGCGGTGAACAGCTTGCGCTCCATCCGGCCCGCGAGATAGGGGCAGGGCTGGGGGGCCGTCACGTAGAATTGCGGGATGGTCGGTAGGCTATGGCGCATCTCAGACTCGGCAGAAGACAACAGCGTGCAGACTAGCAAGGCTTTTGCCATTCGCCAAGTCTTTGAAACCGCCTTATTCCGGCGCGGACCTGTGCAGCATCGTCGTCTCTGTCAACATGTCGTTCAGGCCCTGGCGATGTGGCGTCGCCACAATCATGACGAATGAGATAAACTGCACTGGCAGCACAACATATTGCCCCAGATGCAGCAGGCTGTTTCTGAACGCCATGGTGAGGTCAGGCGTCTCACCATCGAGTTTGCGCCATTTCAATACCATCACCATCATGCCGATCGTCGCGCCGTAACGCGCCAGCATGGCGGTGCGATAGCCGAGAAATGTCAGAGCCAAGGTGTAGAACATAAAGGGGTTTGTGTATCTGAAACCATCAATCCATATATCTATGAAAACCTTCAGAATGACCACCACAGGAAACCACATTACACCTGCCGCCACCACGTCCAGAAGCATGGCAATTGCACGTTTCAGCGGCATATACGCGTAAAATTCCGGCTGCAGCTCCGGATCGGGAAGTTTCATCTGTGAAGGTCCATAAGTAGTCTGTTCGGCAAAAGCGATTTTCGTCGGTAAATTCCTGTCAACAAGCAGAGACGGGCAGGCTTCTCAACTGCAATCCTTGTCCTGTCCTGTTGGGTTAATGATGTAATGCGCGCTCAACCGCAAGGGGCCGCTTTGACCACTCAATTCGGCGCGACCCTGTGAAGCATCGTGGTGCCCAGAAACATGTCATGCAAGCCCTGCCGATAGGGGGTCAGCAGGATCATCACCATGGAGGCGATTTGCAGCGGAAACACGGTCCAGAGCCCGGCATGCGCGGCGCTATAGGCGAAGGCCGTCATCGCATCAGGTTCGCGCCCGTCGAGGCTGCGCCATTTCAGCGCCATGGCACTCATGCCCAGCGTTGCGCCGTAGCGGGTGAGCATGACCGTGCGGTAGCCGATGGACACGGCGGCATAGATCACCGGCAGGAAAAATGCGCCGACAAAGAGCGTCAGCGCCAGCGCGACGACGGTCATGAGCGCGGTCACGACCAGATCAATCGCCCAGGCGGCGCTGCGCTTGAGCGGGACATCGGCGTAAAATTCCGGCTGGAGTTCCGGGTCAGGCAGGGTCATTCGACAAAATCCGCGATTGTTGCGTGGCATAGGGACATAAGCAGCCGAGGGTCGATTGAAAAGACGTGACGCGGCGTGCCTGCGGCGGCCCAGACCGTCGCGAACTCCATCAGGCGCGGGTCGATCCATGTGGGCGAGGGGCTCAGATGCCCCAGAGGCGAGACCCCGCCGATGGCAAAGCCCGTCGCCGCGCGGACCATTGTGCCATCGGCGCGGGTGAGCGCCTCGCCTGCCAGCGCTGAGGCTTTGTGGGCATTCACCCGGTTGCCGCCTGCGGTCAGAAACAGCCGCACCCCGCCGCTCTCTGCGCCCGCGAAGATGATGGATTTCACGATCTGGTCGATCCCGCAGCCGCAAGCGGTCGCGGCCTGTTCGGCTGTGCGGGCCTCGCCTGCCTCCATGGTCGTGTCGGGCAGGCCCGCGTCAAGCAGCGCCTGCCGGACGCGTTTGAGGGATTTGCTCATCAGTCGAGGCTGTCCAGCACCTCGCCCAGCGTGCCGATGAGCTGGTCGATATGGGCTTTCTCGATGATCAGCGGCGGCGACATGGCGATGATGTCGCCCGTGGTGCGGATCAGGATGCCTTTCTCATAGGCTTTGAGGAAGGCCGAAAACGCGCGCTGCGTGGGTTTGCCCGCGATGGGCTCCAGTTCCACCGCGCCGATCAGGCCCATATTGCGGATGTCGATGACATGGGGCTTGTCTTTCAGGGAATGCACGGCCTCCTGCCAATAGGGGGCGAGCTCTGCGGCGCGCTCGAACAGCCCTTCCTCGCGATAGGTTTCCAATGTCGCCAGCCCCGCGGCCGAGGCAATCGGGCTGCCGGAATAGGTGTAGCCGTGGAAGAGCTCGATCAGATGCTCGGGGCCCTGCATGAAGGCGTCGTGGATCGCGGGCGTGGTCAGCACGGCGCCCATCGGGATCACACCATTGGTCAGGCCCTTGGCGCAGGTGATCATGTCCGGCGTCACACCGAAATGCTGCGCGCCAAAGGCGCTGCCGAGGCGTCCGAAGCCGGTGATCACCTCGTCAAAGATCAGCAGGATCCCGTGTTTCGCGGTGATCTCGCGCAGGCGTTGCAGATAGCCCTTGGGCGGGATCAGCACGCCGGTGGAGCCTGCGACGGGCTCCACGATCACCGCCGCAATCGTGTCGGGGCCGTGCAGCGCCACCATGCGCTCCAGATCATCGGCGAGATGCGCGCCATGTTCGGGCTGGCCCTTGGACCACTGGTTTTCCGGGATATGCGTGTGGGGCAGGTGATCGACGCCTGCCAGCATCGCGCCGAAATGGCGGCGGTTATTGACGATGCCGCCCACCGAGATCCCGCCGAAATTCACGCCGTGATAGCCGCGCTCGCGCCCGATCAGCCGCGTGCGCGCACTGTCGCCGCGCGCGCGGTGATAGGCGATGGCGATTTTCAGCGCGGTTTCCACGGCCTCGGAGCCGGAATTGACAAAAAACGCGTGATCAATGCCATCGGGGGCCAGGTCCACAAGCCGGTTGGCAAGCTCAAAGGCTTTGGGGTGGCCCATTTGGAAGGCGGGGGCGTAATCGAGCTCGGAGGCCTGTTTCTGGATCGCCTCGACGATTTTCGGGCGGCGATGGCCTGCGTTGCAGCACCAGAGCCCGGCAGTGCCATCGAGCACCTGCCGCCCTTCGGAGGTGGTGTAGAACATGCCCTCGGCCTCGACCAGCATGCGCGGGGCGGCCTTGAACTGGCGGTTTGCCGTAAACGGCATCCAGAAGGCGCGCAGGTCATTGGGGGTGGGACGGTCGAGGGCCATGGGGGATCTCCGGCGAAAATATGATCAAATCACGCTATCAGAAATGCGGCACTTGGCAAGGGGCAGACAGGCAAAGGCCCCGGTGGGGTGACCGGGGCCTCGTGAGGGGCTGCTCTGCGCTCTCAGAGCATGCGGCCCGGTAACCAGAGCACCAGTTGCGGGAATAGGAAGACGCAGATCACCGCGAGCATCTGCAAGAGCACGAAGGGAAGGACGCCCTTGTAGATGTCGATGATCGTGACGCCGGGCGGGGCCACGCCCTTGAGGTAGAAGAGCGAAAAGCCCACGGGCGGTGTCAGAAAGCTGGTTTGCAGCACCACGGCAAAGAGCACGATGAACCAGATCTGATCAAAGCCCAGCAGGACGACGACGGGAGCGACCAGCGGCAGCATGATCAGTGAGATTTCCAGCCAGTCGAGGAAGAAGCCCGCAAGGAAGGCGATGAACAGGATCGTGAGCACGATGCCCGAGGGGCCGAAGGGCAGGCCCTGCAACGAACGGGTGATGAATTCATCGCCGCCCAGCTGGCGCATCACGACCGCGAACATCGTCGCGCCGAGGAAGATGCCGAAGATGAAGGCGGTGGTCAGCGTGGTCTTCATGCCGACATCTTTCAGCACTGCGAGCGTCAATCGCCCATTGGCGGCGGCCAGAAGCGTCGCGCCGAAGGCACCGACGCCCGACGCCTCGGTGGGCGTGGCAAGGCCCATGAAGATCGAGCCCAGCACAGCGAGGATCAGCAAAAGCGGCGGGACCACGGCCAGAAGCGTGTTGAAGATCAGCTTCGCGGTGACAGGGGGCAGGTCTTGCGGGGCAGGCGCAAGGGTTTTGAAGAAGGTCGCAGCCCCCATGATGTAGATGATGTAGAAGACCCCCAGCATCAGTCCCGGAATGAGCGCGCCCATGAAGAGATTGCCGACCGAGACCGACATCTGATCGGCCATGATGATCAGCATGATCGAGGGCGGGATGAGGATGCCGAGCGTGCCGGCCGAGCAGACAACGCCCGAGGCAAAGCCCTTGTTGTAGCCTTGTTTGAGCATGATCGGCATGGAGAGAAGCGCGAGCAGCACCACCGAAGCGCCGACAATGCCGGTGGAGGCCGCGAGCAGGATGCCGATCAGCACCACGCCGAGCGCCAGCCCGCCCCGGAACCGCCCGAAAAGCTGGATGAAATTCTCCATCAGTTTTTCGGTGACGCCGGAGCGTTCCAGCATCAGGCCCATATAGATGAACATCGGCAAGGCCACGAGGATCCAGTTCGACATCTGCCCCCAGATGCGCTGCACGAAGATCCCGAAGATGCGGAAATCGGTGAGGAAATAGGTGTCCCAGTTGAACCACTCGAAACCGTAGATGGCGATGAAGCTGAAGCCGATCGAGACACCGGCCAGCGCCCATGCGACGGGGATGCCGGTGAAGATCAGCGCGATGAAGGAGATCAGCATCGCGACGACGAGGATTTCGTTGATTTCCATCCCTTGTTCCTGTCCTGATTGAAAACCGTGCCTGGGCAGGCGGTCGGGGGTGTTACTGTGTGGCCCGCGGGCGCGGGAAATTGATCAGATAGGCGCTCACGCGCAACAGCCGCGCAAAGGCGGCGAGCCCGATATAGGCGAAGGCGAGCACGATCACGCCCTTGATCATCCAGCGATTGGCCAGCCCACCGGGGGCCGATGAGCGCTCACCGCGATTGTAGGAGGCCTCGACGAAGGGGATGCCGTAGGAGATGATGATCCAGCACAGCGGCAGGATGATGCCGACAATGGCGATGACCTCGATCACGGCGCGGGTGGTCTTGCGGAAATTCGCCGCCAGCACATCGACGCGCACATGGCTGTCATGCATCAGCGCATAGCCGATGCCGAACATGAAGCCCACGGCATACATGTGCCATTGCACTTCTTCGACCCAGACGTAATTGATGCCGAAAATGTAGCGCCCGGCCACATTGGCCACGATGATCAGCACCAGCACGATCCAGATTGAATTGAGCACATAGGACACAAGCTCAAGCACTTTCTCGATCACATCGGACAGCCATGTGCGCGGAAAATCCAGCCCGTGGCTGCGCGCGCCTGCGTCTTCGACCTTCTCGAGATCGAGATTGATTTCCGGGGTCGGTTGGCTCATGGGGTGCCCCCTCTGCTGGCCCTCAGGGCGGATGCGTCGTGCAGATGCGCCGCGCCCCGGTCAGGGCGCGGCGCTGTTGTCTCAGCTTGGGCTCATTCGCCGATGCGGGTCTGCCAGTCGCGCGGCAGGTAGCCCATCTCGCGCCAGGGGCGCAGTTCGGCCTGGAAGTCCATCATCGAGCTATAGACCTTGCCGAACATCTCGTCGCGCTCAGACCAGCTTTCCATGACCGTGTTGGACGCTTCGCGGAAGGCCGCGATCTGCTCATCCGAATAGGTGCGGATATTGGTGCCGCTTTCGTCGAACCGTGCCATGGCCGCACCTTGCAGCGCTTCTGCGCGGGCAATCGCGAAAGCGTTGGCCGCCATGCAGGTGGTTTCGATCATCGCGCGGGTCTGATCTTCAAGCCCGTTCCAGACATCGAGATTGATGTAGAGGAACTGGTTGGTCGAGGGCTGGTGCCAGCCCGGCAGGTAGAGATAGGGCGCGACCTGATAGAAGCCGAGCTGCTCATCCACGGTCGGGAGCGAGAATTCGGTCGCGTCCAGCGTGCCGGTCTCAAGTGCCTGATACAGCTCACCGCCCGGCAGCAGGGTCACGGACATGCCGAATTCCTGAAAGATCTCACCGCCCACACCGGCGGCGCGGAAGCGCAGGCCCTGAAGATCATCGACGGTCGGCACTTCATTGCGGAACCAGCCCGCGGTCTCGGGGCTGATCGTGCCGCAGGCGACGGGATGCACGTTGTAGGGGTGGAAGGTCTCTTCAAGCAGCTCCTGCCCGCCGTGATGGGTCATCCATGCCAGGAACTCCACCGATTCCAGCCCGAACGGCGTTGCGCCGAAGAGTGCGGCGGCCGGGACCGTGCCCCATTCATAGCCCATCCAGCTATAGCCCGCGTCGATATTGCCCTCGGAGACATTCTCGAAGATCGACAGCGCCGGCACGACCGCGCCGGGCTCTGCCACGCGCAGATCAATATTGCCAGCTGACACAGCGCGGAGCTGATCAGCCACCCATGGCATCGTGTCGCCAAGGGCTGTCAGGGTCGAGGCGAAGCTCATCGGCACTTGCCAGCGGACACGCTCCTGCGCGGAAACAGCGCTTGCGGTGATGCTTGCCGTCAGCGCCGTGGTGATAAGAAGTTTATTCATTATAATTCCTCCGGTCGTTGGACTTTGGTCCTTGTATCCACCCTCTCGGGATGGGATGCGTCAAGGGAAAAGCCAGTGCCGCGCGCAATGAAATTGCACATCTCGGGCCGAAAATCCGGCTGGCCGCTCCTCCCTCGTCCGCAGTGGTAAAGTGAACTTACCAATTCTGGCAAGCGAAATTTTCATGAACGCACCACACAAAATGTAACGCCTCCGGCGCAGGCGCGGGCGGCGAGGGATTTCCTTCGCGAGCACAGGGGGTTGGGGGAATTGACCTCGTTTTCGCGCCAGTGCATGCTGCACGCCATGAGTTTCGGTCCCATCACCCGCTTGCCGTTGCCCTTCGACCCCGATGCCGGGGCCGAGGCGCGCGCCGCCTTGCCCGAATTGCCCGGCGATCTGGCCGATCTGATCGCGGGCGCTGCCGGGTGCAGCCCCTATCTGCGCATGCTGATCACGCGTGAGCAGGACTGGCTGGAGGGCGCGCTGACGCGGGATCCGCAGGCCAGCGTCGATGCCGAACTTGCTGCGCTGGGCGATGTGGGGCTCAGCGATCTCTCGGTGCGGCTGCGCGTGGCCAAGCGGCGTGTGGCGCTCTTGGCCGCGCTCGCGGATCTGGGCGGGGTCTGGTCGCTCGATCAGGTGACGCGCGCGCTCTCGGATCTGGCCGACCGCGCGGCGCATGTGGCGCTGGTGGCGCTGGTGACTGAGGAAATCCGGCGCAAGAAGCTGCCCGGTGTCGCGCCCGAGGACGCCGCGACGGGCGCGGGCATGGTGGTGCTCGCCATGGGCAAAATGGGCGCGCGCGAGTTGAATTATTCGTCTGACATCGACCTGATCTGCCTCTTTGACGAAACCCGCTTCAGTGCCGACGACTATCACGAGGCCCGCGCGGCCTTCATCCGCGTGACCCGCAAGCTCTGCGCGCTTTTGTCGGACCATACGGGCGAGGGCTATGTCTTCCGCACGGATCTGCGGCTGCGGCCGGACCCGTCCGTGACGCCGGTCTGCCTCTCGATGGAGGCCGCCGAGCGTTATTACGAGAGCGTGGGCCGCACATGGGAGCGCGCGGCCTATATCAAGGCGCGGCCCTGCGCAGGCGATCTGGCGGCAGGCGCGCGGTTTCTCGACACGCTGCGCCCCTTCGTCTGGCGCAAGCATCTCGATTTCGCGGCGATCCAGGATGCTCATGACATGCGGCTCAAGATCAAGGCGCATAAGGGGTTCGGGGCGACGCTGGCGCTGGAAGGGCATGACATCAAGCTCGGTCAGGGCGGCATTCGCGAGATCGAGTTTTTCACCCAGACGCGGCAGTTGATCGCAGGCGGGCGCGACCCGGATTTGCGCACGCGCCGCACGGTCGAAGGGCTGTCTGCGCTGGCAGCCAAGGGCTGGATCCCGGCGGAGGTGGCTGAAAAACTGAGCGCGCATTACCGCGAGCATCGCGAGATCGAGCATCGCTTGCAGATGGTGCAGGACGCGCAGACCCAGAAACTGCCCAGCACGCCCGAGGAATTCGACCGGCTGGCGCGGTTCATGGGGGCGCCGGATACGCGCGCCTTTCGCGACCATCTCAAGGCGCGGCTGCGCGAGGTGGCGGAGCTGACCGAGGGATTCTTTGCCCCCGATGCGCCCGTCGCCGAGGAGCCGGACCTGTCGGAGAGCGCGCAGGCGCTGGTCGCAGGCTGGCACCGCTACGCGGCGCTGCGCTCCAGCCGCGCGAAGGAGATTTTCAAACGCGTGCGCCCGCAGATCCTGACACAGTTGCAGGATGCCGCTGATCCTGAAGCCGCGCTGGTGCAATTCGACCGCTTCCTGAGCGGTCTGCCTGCGGGCGTGCAGCTCTTTTCGCTGTTTGAGGCCAATCCCCAGTTAATCGCATTGATTGTCGACATTTGCGCAACGGCGCCCCGGCTCGCGGCCTATCTGTCGCGCAATGCGGCGGTCTTTGATGCCGTGATCGGGGGCGGCTTTTTCGCGCCCTGGCCCGGTGTGGGGGTGTTGCAGCGCGATCTGGCCGACCGGCTTGCGGGGCTCGATGACTATGAGCGCCAGCTTGATCTGGCGCGAGCCTGGGCGCGGGAATGGCATTTCCGGGTCGGCGTGCATCATCTGCGCGGGCTGATTGACGCCGCCGAAGCGGGCGCGGAATATGCGGCACTCGCCGAGGCGGTGCTGGGCGCACTCTGGCCTGTGGTGGTGGCGGAATTCGCGCGCAAACATGGGCCGCTGCCGGGGCAGGGGGCGGTGGTGCTGGGCATGGGCTCGCTTGGTGCGGGGCGGCTCAATGCGGCCTCGGATCTGGACTTGCTGATCCTCTATGATGCGCAAGCCAGCGATATGTCCGAAGGACCGCGCCCGCTCGATGCGCGCAGCTATTATGCGCGGCTGACCAAGGCGTTCGTCAGTGCGATTTCCGCGCCCACGGCCGAGGGGCGGCTTTATGAGGTCGATATGCGGCTGCGCCCCTCGGGGCGTCAGGGGCCAGTGGCGACCAGCATCAGCGCCTTCGAGATTTATCAGCGCGAGGAGGCCTGGACCTGGGAGCATCTGGCGCTGACCCGTGCGCGGCGCGTGGCGGGCTCGGTGGGCTTGGGCGAGCGGGTCGAGGCGTTTCGCCGTGCACTGCTGGTCGAGAAATCGGATGGCGCAAGCCTGCGCGCGGATGTGGCCGAGATGCGCGCGCGGCTGGCGGAGGCGAAACCGGCGCATGGGGTCTGGGACGCGAAATCGGGGCCGGGGCGGTTGATGGATATCGAGCTTGTGGCGCAATTCTGCGCGCTCAGGGCAGGCCATCACGGGCGGCGGGTCGAGCAGCAATTGCGGGCCGGGACAAAGGCGGGCGTGCTGCGTGCCGAGACTGAGGCGGTTTTGATCAAAGCCTACCGGCTCTGCTGGACGATGCAGGCCACTGGGCGTTTGCTGGCCGACCGGATTTCGGACATCGCTGATCTTGGCCCTGGCGGGCAGAAGTTTATCTTGAGCGCGGCGGGGGCCGAGACGGCGGATGCCTTGGCCGCTAAGCTGCAGGAGAGTTGCGCGCAGACGGATGCGGTGATCTCGGGGCTGCTGCGCGACACGGGGCCGCAAGTGAAAGAGGATGCGCATGCAGGCGAGCCATGACCCGAAAGGGCTGATCCGCGAGAGCTACCGGATCGAGGGGATCTCGGATGCGGAATGTCGCTCGATCCTGATCGACTGGGCGCTGAGCCTGCCCGATGGGATGGACCAGCGCGCGGCCCTCGGGGAGCTGATCACGCGCTACGGCGATGGCGCCCCGGATCACCCGATGACAGGGCTGTTGCGCGCGGGGCTTGCGCCGCGCCCTGCGCGCGGGCGCAGGCGTGGGAGGTGAGGCATGCGTGGCGATGTTGAGCTGGATGCGATCGGGCTTTTATGCCCCCTGCCGGTCCTGAAAGCGCGCAAGCGGTTGAAATCCATGGCGCCGGGGGAGGTGCTCTGCGTGCTGGCGAGTGATCCCGCGGCGGTGGTTGATATCCCGCATTTCTGTGCCGAGGCCGGGCATGAGTTGCTCGCGACCGAGGCGCGCGAGGCCGCGATGGCCTATTTCATCCGCCATGGGTGAAGAGGATCGCCGCGCAGCTCGCCTGATGTCGCTTGCGCCGCCAGCGCCGTTTCAAGCTCACCATAGCCCGTGAAGCGCCGCTCATAGGCCAAGCCCAACCGCCCGGCACAATCGCGCGCCTTGGCATCGAGCGCCGGATCGTCCGTCTGCGCCTGATAGATGAGCCGTGTGTAATTGCCGAACATCATCGCGATCAATTCGGGGTGGCGGTCAAAGCCCATCGGCTCCCAGACAAAGGCATCGAACTGGCGGACCAGAAAATCGGTGAGGTAGAAGGCGGTGATCTCCTCCTCGGCGCGGGCGGTGAAGCGCTCCACACCCTCGAAAAACGCATAGCAATGGGGGCCTGCGACCATCTCGACGCCAAGGCGCGCGCAGCGCGCCGCCAGCAGCCCGCCGGTGCCGCAATCGGCGTAGACGACGAAAATGCGCGTGTAGCGGTCGCGGTATTTTTGCACCGCCGCTTCTACCGCGTCGGGGATGCGCTCGGGCCGGAGATGCAGATTGGCCGGCAGGCAGTGCAGATCCATATGCGTCCAGCCATTCGCCGACCGGATCGCGAGGATTTCGCGTGCCAGGGCCCCGCAGGCCAGAAGCAGGATCGACCCGCGCCCTGCAGGGGCGAGGCCGGTTTCCGTCAGGCTCTGGTCATCTGGGTGCATCTAGCTTCTCGCGCGCCTTGGCTGCATCCCATAAAGCGTCCATTTCCGCGAGCGTGCTGTCCTCAGGGCGACGGTTCTGGGCCGCCAGCGCCGCCTCGATGGCGCGGAAGCGGCGGGTGAATTTCGCATTGGCCGCGCGCAGCGCCGCTTCGGGGTCGATGTCCAGATGGCGCGCGAGATTGGCCATGACGAAGAGAAGATCGCCGAATTCCTCGGCCTGCTCTGCCGCGCCCATCTCGTCGCGGGCCTCGATCAATTCGCGGGCTTCTTCCACGATCTTGTCGAGCACCTGACCCGTGTCGGGCCAGTCAAACCCCACGCGCGCCGCGCGTTTTTGCAGTTTGACCGCGCGCATCAGCGCAGGCAGGCCGAGCGCCACATCGTCGAGCACGCCGCCCCGGTCGCGCGCGGCGCGTTCCTGCGCTTTCATGCGCTCCCAGTCGACGGTCTGATCTTCGGCGCTTTTGTCGCGGCTCTCATCGCCGAAGACATGGGGATGGCGGGCCAGCATCTTGTCGCTGATCGCGCGGGTCAGGCTTTCAAAGCTGAAATGCCCGGCCTCCTCTGCCATCTGCGCGTGATAGACCACCTGCAACAGCAGATCACCCAATTCGCCTTCGAGCGCGGGCCAGTCGGATTGGGTGATCGCGTCCTCGACCTCATAGGCTTCCTCGATCGTGTAGGGCGCGATGGAAGCGAAATCCTGCTCGATATCCCATGGGCAGCCGGTGTCAGGGTCGCGCAGGGCGCGCATGATCGCGCGCAGCCGGGTGACGGAGCCATCGGGGGCGAAGATCAGCGGGTCATGGGGCATGGCAAGGGTCCGGGTCGGGGGCGTCAACGCCCTGTGTTACAGCCCATGCGCGAGCTGTCCAGAGCGCAGGCCGCGGATCATCGCGAAAAGCACGAGCACCAGCGCCAGCGCAGCCGCAATCAGCACGGGAGCCGCGCCGCCCCAATTCGCCACGATCACCGCCACCAGCGCCCAGACGAAGGCCAGCCCGTATTCTGGCAGGTCGGGGCGCAGGTAAAGCGTCAGGAGCATGACGCCAGAGGCAAGCGCGAGCGCGATCACAGCAGCGATGTCAGCGGGGGCAATGCCAAACCCGCCGAGATTGATGCCGAGCGAGACATGCGCCGCCGCTGTCAGCCAGCCTGCATAAAGCGCAACAGGCAGGCGCAGGAGGAACCGGTCCTCCGACGGGCTGCGCAGGAGCGCCCAGATCGCGGTTGCCATCATCCAGAAGATCAGCACAGTCGCTGCGCGCGGCGCAAAGCCTGCGACCCAGAGCCAGGCCGCACCGGGGCCGAGGCTCAGGATCAGCGGGAGATGGACGCCCTGCCACTGCGGCGCGTGGCGGCGCAGGGTGACACCGACCACGGCCATGACAGTGAGCCAGATATAGATCACGCCCCAGATGCTGAAGGCGTAGCCTGCCGGTTGCACGGGTGGGTCGATCTGTGGGACGGGGAAGCGATCCGGCGCGAAGCCCGAGAACGGGTCGGTCACCAGAGGCGAGGTCACGAAAGCCAGCGTGGCGATCAGGGTCAGGATGGGCAAAGTATGTTTCATGTTGTTGATACGCGGGCGCGGCGTGACTGGTTCCTTTTTCGCCATGCAAAATGCCGCCCCGTCGACAGGGCGGCATTGCAAGGCTCAGCGCAAAGGCTCAGCGCGTCTCGATTTCCACATAGTCGCGCGCCGGTGCGCCGATATAGCGCTGGCGCGGGCGGCCGATTTTCTGCTCTGGATCGGCGATCATTTCCTTCCACTGGCTGATCCAGCCCACCGTGCGCGAGAGCGCGAAAATGGGCGTGAACATCGCCGTCGGGAAGCCCATGGCCTCAAGAATGATGCCGGAATAGAAATCAACATTCGGGTAGAGCTTCTTCTCGACGAAATATTCGTCCTCAAGCGCGATGCGCTCCAGCTCTTTGGCGATCTTGAGGGTTTCATTATCCTCGATGCCCAAGAGTCCCAGCACTTCATCGGCGGATTGCTTCATCACCTTGGCGCGCGGGTCGAAATTCTTGTAGACCCGGTGGCCGAAGCCCATCAGCTTGAACGGGTCATCCTTGTCCTTGGCGCGGGCGATAAATTCCGGGATGCGGTCAACCGTGCCGATTTCCTGCAGCATCTCGAGGCAGGCCTGATTGGCACCGCCATGCGCAGGCCCCCAGAGACAGGCAATGCCCGCTGCGATACAGGCGAAGGGATTGGCGCCCGACGACCCTGCCAGCCGCACGGTCGAGGTCGAGGCGTTCTGCTCGTGATCGGCATGCAGCATCATGATCCGGTCCATCGCGCGGCTCAGGATCGGGTTGACGACATATTCCTCAGCCGGGACCGAGAAGCACATATGCAGGAAATTGCCCGCGTAATCGAGGCTGTTCTTGGGATAGACGAAGGGCTGGCCCAGCGAATATTTATAGGCCCATGCAGCGATGGTGGGCATCTTGGCGATCATGCGGATCGCGGCCACTTCGCGCTGCCAGGGGTCGTTGATATCGGTGCTGTCGTGGTAGAAGGACGACATCGCGCCCACCACGCCGGTCATGACAGCCATCGGGTGGCTGTCGCGGCGGAACCCGCTGTAGAAATTGCGCATCTGTTCATGCAGCATCGTGTGATGCGTCACGCGCAGCTCGAAATCCTCCAGATCGGCAGCCGAGGGCAGTTCGCCGTAAAGCAGCAGGTAGCAGGTTTCGAGGAAATGCGATTTCTCGGCGAGTTGCTCGATCGGATAGCCGCGATAGAGCAATTCGCCCTTGTCGCCGTCGATATAGGTGATGGTCGAAGAACAGGACGCGGTCGAGGTGAAGCTCGGATCGTAGGTGAAGACACCCGTTTGCGCATAGACCTTGCGGATATCAACCACATCGGGGCCTATCGCGGGTTTGAGCACTGGCAGATCAATGACCTTGTCGCCGATGGTGAGCTTGGCTGTCTCTGTCCCGTTTGTCATTCATCAACCTTTCTATGAAGCCCGCGGGAGCACTTCCCGCGCAGGCAGATCAGGACCCGAAACTGGACAGTGTCATCCGCCGGTTCAGGTCGTCGCATCTTGCAAGCGGCCAAGAGTTTCATCTCGGCCCAGAAGGAGCATCATATCGAAGACGCTGGGGCTGGTGGTGCGCCCGGCCAGTGCTGCGCGCAGCGGTTGCGCGATCTTGCCCAAGCCTAACCCATGCGCCTGCGCGACATCCCCGACGATCTCTTCCAGAGTTCCTCGCGCCCAGCTAGCATTTTGCAGGCGCGGCGTCAATTCCCGCAGTATACCACGGGATACATCATCGAGGGCGGCGTCGGCTTTCTCGTCGCGCGAAATCGGGCGTTCTGTCAGGATGAAATGCGCTTTTTCAAGGATTTGAACGAAGTTCTTCGCCTTGTCCTTGACCAGTGGCATAGCGCGCTCGAGCCCGTTGCGCTCTGTGGATGTCAGCGCAACCATGTCGGTTGCCGCGCGATATGCCTCCAATTCATGCAGCAGTGCAGCATCCTCGGCGGCGCTCATATGTTGGGCGGTCAGATGGTCGAGTTTCTTGAAATCCAGCCGCGCCGGGGATTTGCCGATTCCCGCCAGATCAAACCACTCGCGCGCCTGCGCATCGGTGAAGAATTCATCATTGCCATGGCTCCAGCCCAGCCGTGCCAGATAGTTGCGCATCGCCGCCGCCGGATAGCCCATGCGCTGATATTCCTCGACCCCAAGCGCGCCGTGACGCTTGGAGAGTTTCTTGCCATCGGGGCCGTGAATCAGCGGGATATGCGCCCAGACAGGCACGTCCCAGCCCATCGCACGGTAGATCAGCATCTGGCGCGCGGCATTGTTGAGGTGATCATCGCCCCGGATCACATGGGTCACGCCCATATCGTGATCATCGACCACCACCGCGAGCATATAGACCGGCGTTCCGTCCGAGCGCAGCACCACCATATCATCGAGCTGGTCATTGCGGATGCGCACATCGCCTTGCACTTGGTCGCGGATGATCGTCTCGCCCTCCAGCGGGGCCTTGACGCGAATCACGAAGGGCGCGTCAGGGTGGCTGGCAGGATCCGCGTCGCGCCAGGGCGAGCGGTAGAGCGTCGAGCGCCCCTCCGCGCGGGCCGCCTCGCGGAAGCTTTCGATCTCGTCTTGCGTGGCGAAGCATTTATAGGCGTGACCGGTGGCGAGCATCTGATGGGCGATCTCGGCATGGCGGTCGGCGCGCGCGAAT
This sequence comes from Paracoccaceae bacterium, assembly GCA_003565055.1. Taxonomy (GTDB): domain Bacteria; phylum Pseudomonadota; class Alphaproteobacteria; order Rhodobacterales; family Rhodobacteraceae; genus Roseinatronobacter. The sequence goes on along the minus strand of PXDM01000221.1, from coordinate 19,174 downwards.
TGGCTGACAGGTTCGTCATCCCAGTCAAGCCCGAGCCATGTCAGCCCCGCGAGAATCGCCGCCGTTGCCTCGGGCGTCGAGCGCGCGCGATCCGTGTCTTCGATGCGCAGCAGGAACTTGCCCCCACGCCTGCGCGCATAGAGCCAGTTGAACAGCGCCGTGCGCGCGCCGCCGATATGCAAAAAGCCAGTGGGCGAGGGCGCGAAACGCGTGACGACAGGAACGGACATGGATGCGTTAACTTTCTGTAAACCAGTATCGGGCATGGTCTTGAGCTATCGTTTTAGGGAAGGTGCGACGTGGAAACAAGGGCGCAGTGGCTGACCTTTTCAGCGCCTTGGTCCTTGCGCTGGGTCGCGCTGGCCCGCACCGCGCTGGAGCGCCAGCATGGGCGGTTGTTTCTCTTTGTGCCGGTCCTGTTTGCCATCGGCATCGGGCTTTACTTTGCTCTGCCGCGCGAGCCGCAATGGGAAGAATGGGTCGCTCTGGGGGGGCTGGGGCTCGGGTTGAGCGCAGTTGCGCGCTTTGTGCCGCGCGATCTGACCCCCATTGTGCTTGCGCTTGTCGTGGTGATCGCGGGCATGCTGGTCGCCGGTTATCGCAGCCATCAGGTGGCCGCCCCTGTGCTGCAATTCCGTTTTTTCGGCGCGATTGAAGGGCGGATCGTCAAGATCGACCGTTCCGGCACGGATGCGGTGCGGCTGACGCTGGATCAGGTGGTGCTCGAAGGGATCGGCCCTGCGCGCACGCCCGCGCAGATCCGTCTGTCGCTTCACGGGACGCAAGGGTTCATCACGCCGGAGCCGGGCTTGCGGGTGATGACAACGGGCCATCTCGGCCCGCCGCCTGCGCCATCCGAGCCGGGCGGCTTCGATTTCCGTCGTCATGCGTGGTTTGAGGGCTTGGGTGCCGTTGGCTACACCCGCGTGCCTGTGCTCGCCGCCGCGCCGCGTGACGATGGGGCGAAAGGGCTGGCGCTGCACCGCTTGCGGATGAAGATTTCGGCGGCCGTGCAGGAGCGTCTGCCAGGGGATCGGGGCGGGTTTGCAGCGGCCATCCTGACCGGCGACCGCTCGGGCATCGCGCAGGCGCAGATGGAGGAATTGCGCCGCTCCAATCTGGCACATCTGCTGGCGATTTCGGGGCTGCATATGGGGCTGTTGACGGGCTTCGTCTATGGTCTCTTGCGGTTTTCGATGACGCTGGTGCCCGCTTTCGCGCTGCGCGTGCCCACGCGCAAGCTCGCAGCCCTTGGGGCGCTGGGGGCGGGGGGGTTTTATCTGGCGCTGTCGGGGGGCAATGTCGCGACAGAGCGGGCCTTCATCATGGTCGCGGTGATGCTGGTCGCTGTGCTCCTCGACCGGCGCGCGATTTCGCTGCGCTCGGTCGCGATGGCGGCCATGGTGATCCTGATCCTGCGGCCCGAAGCGCTGGTGCAGGCAGGGTTCCAGATGAGTTTCGCGGCCACTGTGGCGCTGGTTGCGGTGTTTCGCTTCCTCGCAGATGAGCGCGGCTGGCGCGCGCGCGTCCCGCGCTGGGTCTTGCCTGTAATCTCGGTCGTGATCTGTTCGGTGGTGGCGGGGGTGGCGACGGCCCCTATCGCTGCAGCGAGTTTCAACCGGATCGCAGAATACGGGCTGATCGCCAATCTGCTGACCGTGCCCTTGATGGGGCTGGTGGTGATGCCGGCGGCAGTGCTGGCCGCGCTGCTTGCCCCTTTCGGGCTGGAGGGGCTGGGGCTTGCGATCATGAGCCCGGCGATTGGCTGGATCCTGCATGTCTCGGCCGCAGTCAGTGCGCTGGACGGGGCGGTCATGCCCATCGTGCAACCGCCTGCCTGGGCCATTCCCGCCATGGCCTTGGGCGCGCTCTGGGTCATCCTGTGGCAAGGGCGCGGGGCCTGGGCCGGGGTGCCCGTGGTGGCGATTGCGCTCGCGGCCTGGGCCATGACAACGCGCCCGGCGCTTCTCATCGCGCCGGAAGGCGAGGTGGTCGGGCTGATGACGCCGGAGGGCCGTGCCCTGAGCCGCGCGCGGGCGGGGAGTTTCGCGGCCACCAGTTGGCTCAAGGCCGATGGGGATGATGCCGAGCAGCAGATCGCGCAGGCGCGCAGCGGGGCAGGGCCGCGCGATATGGTCGTGCATCTCCACGGTGGCGGGTTTGACGTGGTGCATCTGGCGGGAAAACGGGCGCTGGAGCAGCTGGATGCCGTGTGTCTGCCGGGGCGCATCGTGGTGGTCACGCAAGAGCCGGAGCGCGCAGGCGGGCCGTGTGAGTTGGTCACGCCGCGCGCGCTGCGCCGGACGGGCGCGCGTGCCTATGTGGCGAGAGACGGTCAGATCGAAATGACAACGGCAGCCGGTAAAAGCGGTGCGCGTCCGTGGACAGGGTGGTGACGTGCCCAGTCGCCTGATGGGGCGTGAAGAAGGCGTCTGTCACACTCCCGCCTGACGCATGCAGCCGGTCACACACCCAGATTGGCCGCGTGTTTTTCCGTCTGCTCTGCGTCCCGTCCTCGTTGGTGGCCGATATCTTGGGGGCTGACACTTCCCATGCGCGGCATCTGTGAACTGCGCGCGTTGCACGCATGTCCCGCCCCTGTGCGATGGCTCAGGCGTTGGCTTCGCGGATCTTCTCGGCAGCGTCCTTGTCGTATTGCACGCCTTTTGAGTCAAAGAGTTGGTCCAACTCGCCCGACAGGGTCATCTCAGTGATGATGTCGCAGCCGCCAACGAATTCGCCTTTCACATAAAGCTGCGGGATGGTCGGCCAGTCGGAAAACTCCTTGATGCCCTGACGTATCGCATCATCAGCCAGCACATTCACATCCGCATAATCCACGCCCATGAAATTCAGCACTCCGGCCACGCGGCTGGAAAAGCCGCATTGCGGCATGGTCTTGGTGCCTTTCATGTAGAGCACGACGTCATTCGTCTCGACAGTTTGCTTGATCTGGTCTTCGGCGCTCATGGCATGTCCTCTCGAAATTCAGTCAGGGGCTTTGGTGGTCAGGGCGAGCGCGTGCAATTCGCCATGATTGCCGTCCATCTTGCCCTTGAGCGCCGCATAAACGGCGCGCTGTTGCTGCACACGGTTGAGGCCGCGAAAACTCTCGTCGATGACTTCCGCAGCGTAGTGGTTTCCGTCCCCGGCCAGATCGGTGATCGTGATGCTGGCATCCGGGAAGCCGTCTTTCAGGAGCTGTTCGAGCTCAGTGACAGTGATGGCCATGGCGCCGGTTTCCTTTCGATTTGGCGTGAAGGTAATCCTCGCACCGGGCGAGATCAAGCGTCCCCGATCGCGCTTGCGAAGCTTGACCGATAAAGCGTCGACAGACCCGCAAGTGCTGTGCTTTCGCCGCCGAAACTGACCTCCTCGCCGCCGAAACGGCCCACCATCGCCAGCGCCACCCCGGCCTGACCCGCCGCGACCATCAGCGCTTCGGCCTGATCGAAGCTGCAGGCGAGCAGGTAGCGGGCCTGATCCTCGCCGAAAAGCGTCGCGATGTCGCCAGCGTCTAAGCTCACGCCCAGGCCCGCGGCCTCTGCCATCTCGAAGGCCGCGAGCGCAAGCCCGCCATCCGAAAGGTCGGTCGCGGCCTTCACCCAAGCACCATGCGCCCTCAGGAATTCGCCATTGCGGCGCTCAGTCTCCAGATCGACCGCAGGCGCGTCGCCTGCTTCGATCCCGAACGCTTCGGCCAGCAGCGCGGATTGGCCGAGATTGCCCTGCGTCTCGCCCAGCACCAGCGCGAGATCGCCCGCCTCTGGCTGCCCGCCGATGATCTGGTCGAGATGGTCGATCAGCCCGACCGCGCCGATGGTCGGCGTGGGCAGGATCGCGCGCCCGTCGGTTTCATTATAGAGCGAGACATTGCCCGAGACGATCGGCATGTCGAGGGCTTCGCAGGCGGCCCCGATACCCTTGATCGCACCAACAAGCTGGCCCATGATCTCGGGCTTCTCAGGGTTGCCGAAATTCAGGTTGTCGGTCGAAGCAAGCGGCCGCGCGCCCACCGCCGTCAGGTTGCGATAGGCTTCGGCCACGGCCTGTTTGCCGCCCTCGAACGGGTTGGCGCGGACATAGCGCGGGGTCACGTCAGAGGTGAAGGCCAGCGCCTTATCCGTGCCATGCACGCGGATGATGCCCGCGCCCAAGCCGGGTGTGCGCACAGTATCGGCCATCACCTGCGTGTCGTATTGTTCCCAGACCCAGGCCTTATGGGCGTAACTGGGGCTTGCGATCAGGGTGCGCAGGGCGTCGATGGGCGTGATTTCGGGGATATCCGTCAGGGCTGCGGGGGCCGGAGTTTCCACCCAGGGGCGGTCATATTCCGGCGCGCTGGAGGAGAGTTTCGACAGCGGCAGATCGGCCATGACCTCATTGCCATGCAGGATCAGGAAGCGATCCTCGGCAATGGTCTCACCCACGATGGCGAAATCGAGATCCCATTTGTCGAAAATCGCGCGGGCCTCGGCCTCCATCGAGGGTTTGAGGACCATCAGCATGCGTTCCTGACTTTCGGAGAGCATCATCTCGTAAGCGGTCATCGCGGCTTCGCGCTGGGGCACATGATCGAGTTGCAGCTTGACGCCCAAGCCGCCCTTGTCGCCCATTTCCACAGCCGAACAGGTCAGCCCCGCCGCGCCCATGTCCTGAATCGAGATCACGGCCCCCGAGGCCATCAGTTCCAGACAGGCCTCCAACAGGCGCTTTTCCGTAAACGGGTCGCCGACCTGCACCGTGGGGCGCTTTTCTTCGATCGTGTCGTCGAATTCGGCGCTGGCCATGGTTGCGCCGCCAACGCCGTCGCGGCCCGTTTTGGCCCCGAGATAGACGACGGGCATGCCGACGCCGCTGGCCGCAGAATAGAAGATCTTGTCCGCATCGGCCAGCCCGGCGGCGAAGGCATTCACAAGACAATTGCCGTTATAGGCGGGGTGAAACCGGACCTCGCCGCCCACCGTCGGCACGCCAAACGCGTTGCCATAGCCGCCGATGCCCTCAACGACGCCGCGCACCAGATGCGGGGTTTTGGGATGCGACGGCGCGCCGAAGCTCAGCGCATTCATCGCCGCGATGGGCCGCGCGCCCATGGTGAAGACATCGCGCAGGATGCCGCCCACGCCAGTTGCGGCCCCCTGATAGGGCTCGATATAGCTGGGGTGGTTGTGGCTCTCCATCTTGAAGATCACGGCCTGCCCGTCGCCGATATCGACGACGCCTGCATTCTCGCCGGGGCCGCAGATGACCTGCGGGCCACTGGTCGGCAGGGTGCGCAGCCATTTCTTCGATGATTTATAGGAACAATGCTCGTTCCACATGGCCGAAAAGATGCCCAGTTCCGTGAAAGTCGGCGTGCGACCGATGATGTCGAGAATGCGCGCATATTCATCGGGCTTGAGCCCATGGGCGGCGATCAACTCATCAGTCAGGGCGGGTTCGGTCATTCTGGTCTACCTTTTCGCAGGTTTCGCGCGGGCCCGCGCAGACAGGCGCAGGCTTTTCACCTGTCCATAATCCATCCCCGCAAAAGGGGAAAGGGGGGCTTCCCTGCGCTTGGACGGCTCTCCGGATCGCCACGCGCACGGCAGCGCAAAAAAAAGGCCGAGCGCAGTGCTCGGCCAAAGTCCAACAGGGAGGTAGGGACACGCAAAAGCGCGCGCCCTTATCTTTCCATATGGAGTTAGCACTTCGTTACGCAAGTTAATTGTTTATCTTATGCGAGGAATGACGGATTTGCGTTGCAAACATGCCTCATGCGCAAGTTGTGCTTGCAGGGGCGGGCGCGCGCACGGTCAGCTTTGGCGCGCGCGGCGATAGGCGACGATCTCTTCGACCACGAAATCCCGGAATGCGGCAATGCGGCGCGACTGGCGCAATTCTTCGGGATAGGCCAGAAATACAGGAATGTCGCCGCTCGCGACCTCTGGCAGAACATGGACCAGCTCGGGGAAATCCTCGGAGACGTAATCGGGCAGAACGCCAATCCCGAGGTGATTGATCACCGCCTGAAGCACGCCGAAATAATTGTTCACCGTGAAGCTGGAGCGCAGCGGGCGGGCGGTCAATTCGCGGATGAGTTGCGCGCCCACACTGACCTGTGCGGAGGTGATATTCTGCGAAATCAGGCGGAAATCGGTAAGGTCTTCAAGCGTTTCGGGCCGCCCATTGGCGCGCAGATATTCCTCGGAGGCGTAGAGCCGCATGGTCACACTCATCAGCCGTTTGCGAATCAGATCGGCCTGCGAGGGCTCTTTCATGCGAATCGCCACATCGGCTTCGCGCATCGGCAGGTCGAGCACGCGCTCTTCGAGCATCAGGTCGATCTTGAGGTCTGGATATTGCGCGTAGAGCGAGGGAAGGCGCGGCGCGAGAAAGAGCGTGCCGAAACCCGTGGTCGAGGTGACGCGCAATTCGCCGTAGACTTCATCCTCGGTGTCTCGGATGCGGGCAGAGGCGGAGTCGAGCGTGCGGCTCATCTCGCGGGTGGCCGCGAAGAGCACTTCGCCCTGTTCGGTCAGAATCAGGCCGCGCGCATGGCGGTGGAACAGGATCGCGTCGAGCGATTCCTCAAGCGCGCGAATCTGGCGGCTGACGGCGGATTGCGACAGTTTCAGCGTGTCCCCGGCATGGGTGAGGCTGCCCGCATCGGCGACCGCGTGGAAGATTCTGAGCTTGTCCCAGTCCATGGCAAAATTTCCATAACAGTTGATTACGCAAACAATTCGCGATCTGTCTAAGCGTTTTTTGCTGTTCACAAAAGCGCTTAAACGCAAGAAATCACTTTGTAGGTCAGCAAATGTGACCTATGATCAAGCCTTACGCAACATTGCGACGGGAGGTGCAAGGATGCGTCACGACATTACACTGTCCGACCGATTCGATCTGGAAAAATCGCCAGTGCTGCTTAATGGCACGCAGGCGCTGGTGCGGCTGATGCTGGCGCAGGCCGCGCGCGACCGGGCGGCGGGGCTGAAAACGGCAGGCTATGTGACAGGCTATCGCGGCTCGCCTCTGGGCGCGGTGGATCTGCAGATGGCGCGCGCCCGCGCGCTTCTGGAAGCGGCGGAGATCCGCTTTCAGGAGGGGCTGAACGAGGATCTGGCGGCGACCGCGCTCTGGGGCAGCCAGCAGGCGGAACTGCGCGGCGAGGGGCGTTTCGACGGGGTGTTCGGGCTCTGGTATGGCAAGGGGCCGGGCGTGGACCGCACCGGCGATGTGTTTCGCCATGCGAATATGGCCGGGTCGTCGCGTCATGGCGGTGTTCTGGTCGCGATGGGGGATGATCATACGGGCGAGTCGTCAACGGTGCTGCATCAATCCGACTGGGCGATGGTCGATGCTTATATCCCGGTCCTCTCGCCAGCAGGCGTGCAGGAAGTGCTCGATTTCGGGCATTACGGCTATGCGCTGTCGCGTTTCGCGGGCGTTTGGGTGGGGCTGAAAACGGTCAAGGAAACCGTTGAGGCGACTGCCGTCGTCGATGGTAACCCGCATCGGATGCAGTTTACGGCCCCCGATTTCAAGATGCCCGAGGGCGGGTTGAATATCCGGCTGGGCGATACGCCTGTGGCGCAGGAAGCCCGGATGATCGACCATAAGCGCTTCGCGGCAGAGGCGTTTTCGCATGCGAACAGGCTGGATCGGCGCGTCTGGGGCAAGCCGGGCGCGAAGATCGGGTTGGTGGCGGCGGGCAAGAACTGGCTCGATCTGGTGCATGCGCTGAGCCTTCTGGGGATTGACGCTGAGGGCGCGGAGCGGCTGGGGATCACGACCTACAAGATTGGCCAGACCTTCCCGCTGGACATGCGCGGCTTTCATGACTGGGCCGAGGGGCTGGAGCTGATTGTCGTGGTCGAGGAAAAGCGCAAGCTGATCGAGGTGCAGGTCAAGGAGGCGATTTTCGATGACCGCCGGGGCCGGCGCGTCTATGGCTGGCACAAGGGCGATGCCTGGGAAAACGGGCGGCAGGTCGAGCTGTTCCCGACCCGCTACGCGCTCGATCCGATCATGATCGCCGAGAAGCTGGGCGCGATCCTGATCGAGGAGGGGCGCGCGACGGATCGCGTACAGGCGGGGCTCGCGATGCTGGCGGAGGCGCGCCGGGCCGATAACGCGCAGGATCTGGCGGCGCGGCTGCCCTATTATTGCTCGGGCTGCCCGCATAACAGCTCGACCAAAGTGCCCGAAGGGCATCGCGCCTATGCGGGCATCGGCTGTCACTACATGGTGCAATGGATGGACCGCGCGACCACCGGCTTCACGCAGATGGGCGGCGAGGGCGCAAACTGGATCGGCGAGGCGCCGTTTTCGACGCGGCCCCATGTTTTCCAGAACCTCGGCGACGGAACCTATAACCATTCCGGGGTGCAGGCGATCCGCGCCGCACTCGCGGCGGGCACAAACATCACCTACAAGATCCTGTTCAATGATGCTGTCGCCATGACCGGCGGGCAGAAGAATGAAGGCGGCCTGACCCCCGCGCAGATCGCCCATGAGCTGGTCGCGATGGGGGTGGGCAAGATCGAGGTCGTGTTCGACGAGAAGGAAGAGCCCCACCGCGCCGATTTCCCGCGCGCGGTCGGCTGGCATCCGCGCGCTGGGCTGGAGGGGGTGCAGAAGGATTGCGCCGCCCATCAGGGCGTGTCGGCGATCATCTATGTGCAGACCTGTGCCGCCGAAAAACGCCGCAGGCGCAAGCGCGGGCAATTCCCCGACCCGGACCAGCGCGTGTTCATCAATACCGATGTGTGCGAGGGCTGCGGTGATTGTGGGGTGCAATCCAATTGCGTCTCCATCGTGCCGGTCGAGACGGAACTGGGCCGCAAACGCGCGATTGACCAGTCGTCCTGCAACAAGGATTTCTCTTGTCTGAAGGGGTTTTGCCCGTCTTTCGTGACGCTGGAAGGCGCGCAGGTGAAGAAAGCCGCGACTGCGTCGGTCGATCTGCCGGACTTGCCCGCGCCGGACCTGCCTGCGATCAGCGGCACGCATAACATCGTCATCACCGGCGTCGGCGGCACGGGCGTTGTGACCGTGGGTGCGATCTTGGCGCAGGCCGCGCAGCTCGACGGCAAGGGCGCGGGGCTGATCGAGATGGCGGGGCTCGCGCAGAAGGGCGGCGCGGTGCATATCCATTGCCGTCTCGCCGAACGCCCCGAAGATATCTCGGCCATTCGCGTCGCGGTCGGTGAGGCGCATTGCGTCATCGGCGGGGATCTGGTCGTCACCGCAGGCGCGAAGACCATGGGGCTGATGCGCGCGGGCCAGACGGGTGCTGCGGTCAACAGCCATGAGATCATCACCGGCGACTTCACCCGCGACACGGAATTCCGCATCCCGACCGAGGATCTGAAACTTGCGCTACAGGCCCGGCTCGGCGCGCGGGTGCAGCTTTTCGATTATTCCGATCTGGCGCGGCGGCTTTTGGGCGACAGCATCTTTTCCAACATGATGGCGCTGGGCGCGGCCTGGCAGATGGGGCTGGTGCCGCTGTCCGAGGCCGCGATCCTGCGCGCGATCGAGCTGAACGGCGCGGCAGTGGCGGGCAATGCCCGCGCCTTCGCGCTCGGGCGCTGGTCGGTGACCCATTCAGAAGACGCGGCCCGCATGCTCGCCGACAAGGTGGCACGCAAGCCCCTGTCACTGGACGAGAAAATCGCGCTGCGCGAGGACCATCTGACGCAGTACCAGTCCAAGCGTCTGGCGCGGCGCTACCGCAAGCTGGTCGATCAGGCGCCTGATGCGCAGCTGCGTGAGGCGATTGCGCGGGGCTATCACAAGCTGCTGAGCTACAAGGATGAATACGAGGTCGCGCGCCTGCATCTGCAGACGGTCGAGAAGGCCCGCGCAGAATTTGACGGCGATTTCACCCCGCGCTTCCACCTCGCGCCGCCACTTCTGTCGCGTATGGGCTCTGATGGCCGCCCGGTGAAACGCAGCTTCGGGCCATGGATCCTGCGCGCCTTCAAGCCGCTGGCCGCGCTGAAACCCTTGCGTGGCACGCCGCTTGATCCGTTCGGCTACACGGCTGAGCGGCGGATGGAGCGGAAGTTGATCCGCGATTATGAAGCGCTGATCGCCGAGATCTTTGCCGGGCTGACCCCGGAGAACCACGCGATTGCCGTGCAGCTTGCCGAATTGCCGTTGACCATTCGCGGTTTCGGCCCGGTCAAGCATCGCAACGCTGAAAAATCCGCTCAGCGCCGGGCGGAACTCCTCACCGCTTTTCACGCAGGCCCCGCCCGGATTGCCGCTGAATAGGCGCGAACAGACTGGATTTCCGCCCCTGCCAGTTCTATGCAGGGGCAGGATTTCAGGGCCGGAGACAGGCAGATGGCAGTGGGCGTATTCGATTCGGGCCTCGGCGGGCTCACTGTGCTGGGCGCGCTAACCGAGCGGCTGCCGGACACGCCTTTCGTTTACCTGGGCGACAATGCGCATGCCCCTTACGGGGTGCGCGATGCCGAGGATATCTTCACCCTGACCTGCACCAATGTCGAACGGCTCTGGGCGGAGGGGTGCGATCTGGTGATCCTGGCCTGCAATACGGCCTCGGCGGCGGCGCTGAAACGGATGCAGGAAACCTGGGTGCCCGCCGACAAGCGCGTGCTGGGCGTGTTTGTCCCGCTGATCGAGGCGCTGACGGAGCGCCAATGGGGCGACAATTCCCCGCCGCGCGAGGTCGCCGTGAAACATGTGGCGCTGTTTGCGACCCCCGCCACGGTGTCCAGCCGCGCCTTCCAGCGCGAACTCGCCTTCCGCGCGATCGGCGTCGATGTCGAAGCCCAGCCCTGCGGCGGCGTGGTCGACGCAATCGAACAGGGCGACATGCAACTGGCGGAAGCGCTGGTCCATTCCCATGTCGAATCGCTCCTGCGCCGGATGCCGCGGCCCGATGCGGCGGTGCTGGGTTGCACGCATTACCCGCTGGTCGAACACGCCTTTCGCGAGGCGCTGGGACCGTCGGTCGATGTCTATTCGCAGCCCAAACTGGTCGCGGCGAGCCTTGACGATTACCTCAAGCGCCGCCCGGAAATGCTGGGGGCAGGGCAGAGCAGTGCCTTCCTGACGACCGGCGATCCGGTCAATGTCTCGCGCAAGGCCACGCAATTCCTGCGCCGTCAGACCGTGTTTCGATCCGCCTGATCATTTTCTTGCGAGTAAATACTCCCGCGCGGAGCGCTCCCGCGACCGCCGCCCTGCATGACGCTGAAAGAGGAAAGACATGACCAAATCCATCGCCATTCTCGGGGCCTCGGGCTATACGGGCGCAGAGCTTGTGCGGCTGATCTCGACCCATCCGCAGATGCGCATCGCGGCGCTGACCGGAGAGCGCAAGGCGGGGCAGGCCATGGCGCAGGTCTTTCCCTTCCTGCGCCATCTCGATCTGCCCGATCTCTGCCGGATCGAGGATGTGGATTTCGCGGTCATTGATCTGGCCTTTTGCGCGCTTCCGCATGCGACCTCTCAGGCGGTGATCAAGGACTTGCCGCGCGATCTCAAGATCGTGGATCTCTCGGCCGATTTCCGGCTGCGCGACCCGGCGGCTTATGAGAGATGGTATGGCCAGCCCCATGCCGCGCCCGACTTGCAGCGCGAGGCGGTCTATGGGCTGACCGAATTCTACCGCGAGGAGATCCGCGCCGCGCGGCTGGTGGCGGGGACAGGCTGCAATGCGGCGACTGGTCAATATATCCTGCGCCCGCTGATCGAGGCCGGGGTGATTGATCTCGACCGGATCATTCTGGACCTCAAATGCGGGGTGTCCGGGGCCGGGCGCGCGCTGAAAGAGAACCTCCTGCATGCCGAATTGTCCGAAGGAACGCAGGCCTATGCAGTGGGCGGCACGCATCGGCATCTGGGCGAGTTCGATCAGGAATTCAGCGCGCTCGCAGGCCGACCCGTGCAGATCCAGTTCACGCCGCATCTTCTGCCGATGAATCGCGGGATTCTGGCGACGGCCTGGCTCGATGGGGATGCGGCACAACTTCACGAAGTTTTGCAGGCCCGCTATTGCGCTGAATCAATGATTTGCGTGCTACCTTTTGGCACAACCCCCTCAACACATGATGTGCGCGGCTCGAATTTCGTGCATATTGGGGTGGTCGGGGACAGAATTCCGGGGCGCGCGCTCGTGGTGGCCGCGCTCGACAATTTGTGCAAGGGTTCCAGCGGACAGGCGTTGCAAAATGCCAATCTGATGCTGGGGCTGGAAGAGACGATGGGGCTGACGGGCGCACCCGTTTTCCCGTGAAGTTGTGAGGACGCGATGAAAAGTTTGAAGAAAACACGCCGTATTCAGATCATTTCGGTCGCAGCTGTCGCTTTGGCGCTCTCGACTGCGCTGATCGGCTATGCGATGCGCGACGGGATCAATTTTTTCCGCTCGCCCAGTCAGGTTGTGGCCGAACCCCCTGCGCCGACAGAAGTGTTCCGAATCGGTGGGTTGGTCGAGCCGGGATCCATCATTCGCGGGCAGTCTGACACGGTGAGTTTCCGTGTGACCGACGGACCGGCCTCGGTCGAGGTGCATTTTCGCGGGATCCTGCCGGATCTGTTCAGCGAGAACGAGGGCATGGTCGGCACAGGGCGCCTGATCGACGGGGTGTTTCAGGCGAGCGAAATACTTGCCAAACATGACGAAACCTATATGCCGCGCGAAGTCATGGAAGCGTTGCAGGCGCAGGGTGAATGGCGCGGGCCTGATCCTCAGAGCCTGCCTGACCCGCAAAGCTGAGCCGGGCCGGGCTGCAGCGGGGGGCGCTGTTGGTCATTCTGGCGCTTTACAGGCGTCATGCGGTTCACGCGCGGCGCCGAGACCCCCCGCATTCTGCATCCTGACTGGTCGCGCAGGTTTCGGAACGCGCATATGTTCTGACACAGGGTCAGTATCCGTCCGCGCCGAGGCCGTAAGTGCGCGCCTCGATCGGGCGTGACTGAATTGCGGCTTTCATCGCTTCAAGAAACGCGGTTTCGGCGCGATTGAGCGTCGCTTTGGGGTTCCATGCGAGATGCACGTCAATCGCCGGCGGGTCGGCATAGGGCGGTAGACGCCACAGCAAGCCCTCGGCGATATCGCGCGCGACCACATGGAGCGGCAAGGGGCCAATGCCGAGCCCGGCGATCACCATGCGGCGCACTTCTTCCAGATGGCTCGATGTGCCGATGATCTGTTCATTCAACTCGGATTGCGCGCGCAGCAAGGTCACCGAGCGCAGGGCGTCATGCAGGCTGTCCGTCTCGAAGCTGACGGCAGAATGCCCCGCCAGATCGCGCTGCTGCAGTGCTTCGCGCCCGTAGAGCGGGTGGGGCGGGCCGCAGAACAGCCCGAAGAATTCGCGGTAAAGGCGCATATATTCGATTTTCGGATCGCGCCGATGGACCAGACAGATTGCAAAGGACGCTGTGCGCGCGGTGACGCTGGCAAGGGCGGCGCTGGAGCCGAGGACAGAGATCGACAACGTCGCGCGCGGGTGGGTCGCATGGAAATCGGACAGCACCTGATCAAATAATGGGCAGACGACATGGCTTGCAACCGCGATGCGGACATGGCCGCGCACCTCATCTGTCATGTCGCGCATCAGCGTTGAGAGCCGGTGCACAGAGCCATGGATCTCGATGGCTTCGCGGTAGAGCGTCATCCCCGCGCGGGTCAACTCATAGCGCCCCGGTGCCCGGTCGATCAGCCGCTTTCCGATAGCTTTTTCAAGCTTTTGCAGCGCGGTCGAGACCGAGGGCTGGGTCAGGCGCAGACGCCGTGCGGCATCGGTGATCGAGCGCGCTTCGGCCATCACCTTGAAGCTGCGCAACAGGTTCCAGTCCAGATCGCGGGTCAGTCGATCCGCGTCGTTCGCGTCAGGCATTGATCATATCTATTATCACTATTCCAATTATCAATTTGCCTTATGCCGGGCGGCTTTGCAATCCTTGCGCATGTCTCGCCAAGCCCCATCCGCATCGTGACGCTGCCATGTCCGTAGAAGCCCGCGAAAGACGCCAGCCGTGGATTTTGCTCTCGCCCGCACTGGGCGCGGTCGCGCTGTTGCTGCTGGTGCCGCTGATGTTCATCGTGGTCTATTCCTTCTGGCTGCGCTCGGCGGTCGGGCCGGACACGGTGGGGTTCCATCTGGACAACTGGCAGCGCGCGCTGACGGATCCGTTCTATCGCACCATCCTGTTCAACACGCTGAAAATCGCAGCGATCACGACGTTTTTCTGCGCGCTGCTCGGCTATCCGGCGGCCTATTTCATCACGCGTTCAAGCGGCAACAAGCTGGTCCTGCTCCTGCTTCTGATGCTGCCTTTCTGGATCAGCTACATCATCCGCACGATAAGCTGGATTAACATTCTGGGCTCCTCCGGCGCGCTGAACACGCTGCTGATGAGCCTGGGGATCACCTCCTCCCCGATACAGATGCTCTATAACGAAGCAACGGTGATCCTGGGGCTGGTGCATTTTCTGCTGCCCTTCATGGTGCTGAATATCTGTGTCAGTCTCGACGGCATCGACACCAATCTTGAGGATGCGGCGAATTCGCTGGGCGCGACGCGCTGGCAGGCTTTCACGCAAGTCACGCTGCCCTTGTCGCTGCCGGGGTTGGCGGCTGGGGGCTTGCTGTGTTTCGTGCTCGCTGCGGGCACTTATATCACGCCGCTGATCCTCGGCGGGCCGCGTGATGCGATGTTCGCCAATCTGGTCTTCGAGGCCATTATCACGCAGCTCAACTGGCCGATGGGCTCTGCGCTGTCGCTGTTACTGCTGATCGTTCTGGGGGCGCTGGTGGCGCTTTACAACCGCTACCTGGGCATGTCGCAACTGACGAAAGGGCTGGGCTGATGGCCGGGTCGCGCAATATGGGGTGGGCGGCGATCCGGGCCTATACCATCCTTGTTTATCTGTTCATGTTCCTGCCCGTGGCCGTGGTGGTGCTGCTGTCTTTCAATCAGAACCAGTTCGGCAGCTTCCCGATGACGGGGCTTTCGCTGCGCTGGTTCGAAGCACTGTGGAACAATGACGCGGTGATGCGGGCCTTTCGCACCTCGCTGGTGCTCGGGCTGCTGACGGCGCTGATCTCGACCACGCTGGGCGTGCTGGCGAGCCTCGCGCTGGTGCGCTACAGCCTGCCCGGCAAGAACCTGATCACCACGATCCTGATCGCGCCGATTCTCGTGCCCGAGGTGGTGCTGGCCGTCGCGCTTCTGCTGTTCCTGAACTGGTTGGGTATCGGCAAGAGCTTTGCGCTGTTGCTGGCGGGGCATGTGATCTTCACGCTGCCCTTCGTGATCCTCGTGGTGCAGGCGCGGCTGGTCTCGATCCGCCGCGATGTCGAGGAAGCCGCGCTCAGCCTCGGGGCCTCGCCCATGCAGACCTTCTTTTCCGTGACACTGCCGCTTCTGATGCCTGCTGTGGCTGCAGGAGCCCTCTTTGCCTTCACGATTTCCTTTGATGACATCACCGGCACGCTGTTCTGGAAACCCGGCGGGGTCGAGACTGTGCCCACGCAGATCTTCTCGATGCTGCGCAACTCGATCAGCCCCGAGATCAATGCGCTGGGCACAGTGATGATCGTGATCACTGTGGGCCTGCCCCTGCTGGGGGCGGCGATTGCACGACGATTAGCCATGAAACGCGGCATGTAAGACCCGCGCCCCCCAACCGACAAGGAGAGTGAAAAATGGACAATACCACGCGTTACACCCGCCTGCTGGAGCGTTACCGCAACGGCGATCTGGACCGGCGCAGCTTTCTGGGCCTGATCGGCGCGGCCGGGGCCGCCTATGGCGTGCAGACCCCGTTTGCGAAACTGGCCTTCGCGCAGGATGTCACCCAGGTGCGGTTTGATGGCTGGGGCGGTGTTGTCTCCGAAGCCTTCCGCCGCCACGCTTTCGATCCCTATAGCGAGGCCACGGGCATCACGGTCGTCGATGGCACCTTCGCCGGTGGCGATGAATATCTGGCGCAGGTGCGCTCAAGCCGCGAGGGCGAGTATAACATCGCGCATCTGTCAGGCGTGTTCGACTATGCCCGCTATGTGAATTTCGGGCTGGATGTCGAGCTGAATCTCGACAACATCCCGAATATGGAACTGGTCATGGACGCGCTGACCGATGCCTATCGCCGCGTGACGCCGGATCACTTGTCTGCCGTGCCCTATAACTACGGCACCACCGGGCTTGCCTATAACCGCAAATACATCTCGGATGAGGAGATGCGCGAGAAAGGGGCCATGATCCTGATCGACGCGGCCTATCAGGGCAAGATCGGCGGCTGGAGCGACTGGCGCACGCGGCTGTGGTATGCTGCGCTGCAGACGGGCCAGAGTCCCAATGACATTCAGGACATGGAGGCGGCCTGGGACGCGATCCGCAGCCACCGGGATCTGGCGTTGAAATACTGGGGCTCGGGGGCTGAGCTGATGAGCCTGCTGGCCGAGGAGGAGATCTATGTCACCGAGGGCTGGTCGGGGCGCATCGCGGCGCTGCAGGAACAGGGCCATGATATCGGCTATTATGATCCGCCCAATGGGTTCGGCTGGCAGGAATGTCTGTTCGTGATCAAGGGCTCGCCCGTGGAAGCCTGCGAGGAGTTGATCAATTTCATGCTCGCGCCCGAGACCTCGATCGCTGTTGCCGAGGGGCAGAATTACCCGCCCGCGCTGGATGGCACCAAGGTCGATCTGGGCGAGAAGATCCCGACGCTTCCGGCCTATGACCCGACCGGCACGCTGGAGGCGCTGACCTTCGCCGATCCGACCTATTGGAACGGCAATGAGGCCGAGTGGTCCGAAACCTTCGCGCGGGTGCAGCGCGGCTTCTGAGGGCAAGGCAAAGGGGGGCTAGCCCCCCTTTGAACCCCCCAGAGTATTTTCAGCAAGAAAATGAGGCAGCCGGATGAGGTCCGGCTCTCCCGGATCGAAGGGCGAAGCATGGGCGCGGTTACTCTGAATAATATCGTGAAGCGGTTCGGGACATTCACCGCCGTCGAAAAGACCTCGCTGGACATTCCTGAAGGCAGTTTCACGACCCTGCTGGGGCCATCTGGTTGCGGCAAGACCACGACTCTGCGGATGATCGCGGGGCTGCTGGACCCCAGCGAGGGCGAGATCGTGATCGGCGGCAAGCGGGTCAATGACGTGCCGATCCACAAGCGCAATCTGGGGCTGGTGTTTCAGAATTATGCGCTGTTTCCGCATAAGAGCGTGGCCGAGAATGTGGCCTTCGGGCTGCGCTACCGCAATGTGGCGCGCGCGGAGATCGCCCGGCGCGTGCAGGAGGCGCTGGACCTGGTGCAGTTGCCGCATGTCGCGGAGCGCTACCCCAAGGCGCTCTCGGGCGGGCAGCAACAGCGCATCGCGCTCGCCCGCGCCATCGTCATTGAGCCGGATGTGCTGCTGCTCGATGAACCGCTCTCGGCGCTCGACGCCAATCTGCGCGAGGATATGCGCGTCGAGTTGAAGCGTATTCAGGCCCGCATTGGCGTGACGACTGTGTTCGTGACGCATGATCAGTCCGAGGCGCTCGCCATGTCTGACCAGATCGTGGTCATGTCGAACGGGCGCGTGGAACAGGTGGGCGCGCCGCAAGAGGTCTATAATACGCCCGCGAGTGAATTCGTGGCGAAGTTTCTGGGGGCGTCGAACATTCTCGATGGGCGATTCGTGTCGCGCGGGCCGGAGGGGGCGGAACTGGAGGTGCCCGTTTTCGGCAAGGTCATTGTCCCGAGCGCCAAGGCGCCGCATCTGGTGGGGCAGGGCGCGGCCAAGCTGGTCGTCCGCGCCGAGAAACTCCTGTTGCGTGAGCACCCGCCCGAGGGGGGCGCGTTTTCAGCGCCTGCCAGCGTGGAGACGGTCGATTATCAGGGCCAGTCCGTGCGCTATTTCGTTCGCTCCGGGGACACACAACTGCAAGCGATCAACATGATCGACGAGCGCCCCTTTCCCGTGGGCGCGCAGGTGCATCTGACGCTTAGGCCGCAGGATTGCGCGGCCCTGCCGGGGTGATCGGCATGAGCAACCTTTTCTACCAGACCAGCCAGCGCCGCCCTGTGCTCGATCAGGCGCGCGGGGTGTATCTGTGGGATATGGACGGCAAGCGCTATCTCGATGGCTCTTCAGGCGCGATGGTGTGCAATATCGGCCATTCCAACCCGCGCGTCCTCGACGCGATGCGCCGTCAGATGGAAAAATCGACCTTCGGCTACCGGCTGCATTTCGAAACCGAAGCGTCCGAGGCACTGGCCGCGCGCACCGCGGCGCTCTGCCCGGAGGGCATGAGCAAGGTGTTCTTCGTCTCGGGCGGGTCAGAGGCCGTGGAATCGGCCATGAAACTCGCGCGCCAGCATGCGCTTGCTGTGGGCGAGGGCGCGCGCTGGAAGGTCATCAGCCGCCGCCCCAGCTATCACGGCTGCACGCTGGGCGCGCTGGCGGTGACGGGCTACGCGCCGCTGACCGAGCCTTTCGCACCGATGATGCGCGCCATGCCCATGATCCCGGCCCCGCGCGCCTATCTCGACGGGTTGGACCCGACAGATCCGGCGACTGGCGCGCATTACGCCGCCATGCTGGAGGCCGAGATTCTCGCGCAGGGGCCGGAGAGCGTGCTGGCTTACATCGTGGAGCCTGTGGGCGGCGCGTCCACTGGCGCGCTGGTGCCGCCCGCCGGATATATGGCGCAAGTGCAGGAGATCTGCCGCCGCTATGGGGTGCTCCTGATCCTTGACGAGGTGATGACCGGGGCGGGGCGCACAGGCCGGTTTCTTGCGCTGGAGCATTGGGGGCTTGCGCCGGATATTGTCGTGCTTTCAAAGGGATTTGCCGCCGGATATATGCCGCTCGGTGCGATTGCCGCGCGCGATGATCTGGTGCAGCGCGTGCTGGACAGTGGCGGCTTTCTGCATGGCTTTACCTATGCCGGCAATCCGCTGGCCTGTGCCGCGGGCGGCGCGGTGATCGACGAAATCGCGCGGCTGGAGCTGGTGCGCAATGCCGAACAGATGGGACTGGCGCTGCGTGCGCGGCTGGACGATCTGGCCGCGCGTCATCCGGTCATCGGCGATGTGCGCGGGATGGGGCTGCTCATGGCCTTCGAGCTGATGGCCGACCGCGAGAGCAAGGCCCCGCTGCCTGCGCAGATGCAGGCCCATCAGCGGCTGGTCGATATCGCCTATGAG
>PXDM01000301.1 GCA_003565055.1 Paracoccaceae bacterium | reverse complement strand
TTAGGTGTTCCCGTGCTCGGCGGACCGCTCCTCGTGCAGCCGAGTACGCCCTCTTAATTGTACGCCACGGTTAATTTGTCAAGAATATTGTACTATCTGTTTAAATTCATGATATACCGCCTCTGGAAACACGAAAATGCAGGTGCACATGATGGCAAGGGACGACGGCCAGACCGAATCACCACGCAAGTCGCACTGGAAACAGGACCCCGAAGCAGTGCGCGAAGACATCCTGACAGTGGCCACGGACGAGTTCGCGGCCCATGGCCTGTCAGGCGCGCGTATCGACGATATCGCGCGCAAGACCAAAGCATCGAAGCGCATGATCTATTACTATTTCAACGACAAGGAGGGGCTCTACCAGGCTGTTCTGGAACGGGTTTACTGTACTCTGCGCGAGAACGAGGACCGGCTGAAGGTCGAAGACCTCGACCCCGTGGCGGGGCTCGCATTGCTCGTGCGCACCACCTTCGAAGTCCATGCCACGACGCCCTTGTTCATCCGGCTGGTGATGATCGAGAACATCCACAACGCCGACTACCTGCGTCGGTCCGACATCATACCGCGCCTGAACAGGTCGATCATCGACAAGCTTGCCGATGTCTGCGCCCGCGGCAAGGCAGCGGGTCTGTTGCGCGACAGCGCCGACCCGGTGGAACTCCACTGGATGATCAGCGCCCCGAGCTTCTACAACGTCTCGAATCGGGCGACCTTCTCCACGTCCTTCGGCGACGAGCTGTTCACACGCGATGGTCAGAACCGCCTGAAGGACCGCGTGACCGACATGGTGCTCGGGGCCGTCGTGATCGGCTATGAACCGGGCATGCGCGATGCGGGATGACGATCGGTGACCGAGATCCTGTCGATCACGATCCCCGTCTATCTGATCATGATCCTGGGATTTCTGTCGGTCCGAACGGGTTATCTTGACGTCGGTGCCGTAACAGCGCTCAGCAGCTTCACCGTCAAGGTCAGCCTGCCTGCGCTGATCTTCGGGGCCATCGCCCTGAGCGATGCAGACGCGGCGCTGGACTGGACGCTGAGCGGCGGGTATCTCTTGGCCTCGCTCCTGTCCATGTTCATCGGGGTCGCGGTGATGCGCGCGGTCTTCGCACAGGAATGGGGCGCGGCATGGATCCACGGGCTTGGCGTGGCCAATTCCAATAGCGGGTTCATCGGCTTCGCCATCGCATCCTTGGTGTTTCCCGATACCGCCTTGCAGGTGCTGGCCTGGATCATGATCGTCGAGAACGTCGTGGTCATCCCGTTCGCCATCATTGCCGCCGATATCGCATCTGGCACCGGCGGCGGGATCTGGGTCGCCACGCGCAAGGGTGTCGCCAGTTTCGTGCGCAACCCGCTGGTCATCGCAGTGACGCTGGCCTTGGCAGTGCGGGTAAGCGGCGTCACCTTGCCATCCGAGGCCGTAAAGGCGATCGGCATGATCTCGGCGGTGGCCCCGGCCGTGGCGCTGTTTGTCGTCGGCGGCCTGATCGCGCGCTACAATATCAGCCCCATGTGGCGGCGCACAGCGGCGATCACCTTCGGCAAGCTGATCATGCACCCGTTGCTGGTGTTCGGGGTGCTCGCGCTGATGATCGGACCCGGCCATCCGATCGTGCTGACCGCCGTCATCTTCGCGGCGGTTCCGATGCTGTCGATCTACCCGATTCTCGGCGCCGCCCATGGGGCCGAACGGGTCTGCGCCACGGCCCTCGTCAGCAAGACACTCGTGTCCTTCGTCACCGTCAGCGTCCTGATCTGGGCGATCACAGGATAGGACAGCAGCTCCAAAACGTGTCGCGGCTGATCGGCTCTGTCTCCTGCGGCCTCGAAGAAGGTGTCGCAGTCTTCATCGGCGACAATGCGACCCCTCACAGGTCCCGCATCCTACAAATCTCCGCAGCTCCGGCGGGTCTGTGCGGGATTGCCGCCGATCCCGAGCAGGTCGAGATTCAGCCCGAAACTCGTGCGCCCGCCCGTGGAGCTCGCCGCATCAAAACGCCGGTCAATGCCCATCTCAACGCGCAGACATTCGTTCTGATAGGTCAGCCCGGCCTGCGCGCGGGCCAGTTCCTGCTGCGTCACGTCATAGCGCCATTCGACGCGGCCCGACCAGAAATCCGTGATCTGCCGCGTGCCCTCGAAACTCCATTCAGAGGCCGTGTTGGCGCGCGCCTCGAACGGGTTGCGCCGGATGCGCATGTAGCTTGTCGAAATCCCGAAGGTCTCGGTGGTCCAGTCGAGTTCAAACGCCGTGCGCTGGAGTTGGAAATCACTGTCGAAATGCGAGCGGTTGCTCAGGCTCAGCCCCGCCATCGTGTCAATGCTCGCCGCGACCAGCCAGTCCGAACGCTGTCCGGCCAGCGGCGTGGCATCCGAAAACTGCCCCAGATCGGCCTGCCGCCAGACGCGGCCGAGGCTCAGCGTGCTCGACCAGCCCTCGGGGTCGTGGCGCGTCCAGGACAGGCCCAGAGCCCCGCGCAGCCCCGCCTCGCGGATATCACGCCCGGCAAAACGGTCGCGACTGAAGAGATTGCCCTCGTCAAGTTCCGGCATCCGGCTGGCCTCATTGGGCAGATTGGCCTGACGGTCGCGCCCCCAGATCACTTGCGCCACAGGCTCGATGACATGGCTCACCCCGTCATCGTGCCGCCGCACCAAGGGCCAGCGCAGCTCTGCCGTGACATTGGGCGTGGCGCGGGTGACGCGGCGCTCGAAAGCGCCGCCAGTATCCGAGAGCCGGATGTGATCGAGCCCCAGATGCAGCCCGAGCGCGCCCAGCACGCCCGCAGGCAGCACCGCATCGCGCCGCCAGTCGAGATCGAGGCTCAGCCGCCCCGTATTGCGCGGGCGCGGCCCGTCGCCAAAGCCCGGCACCGGCTCAGGCGCGCCGAAAAACGCAGCGCGACGACGGTGGACATGCGCCTCCAGCCGCAGCCCGGCCACCCCGCCGAGGCCCGGCACATCGCGGCGCTGTTCCCAGACCGCCTGGCCGACCTGATTGGGCAGCGTGGCATTGCTGTCGCGCAGCCGCAGCGAGCGGAATTGCAGCAGTTGCACCCGGCTGCGCGTGTCGCGCGCGACCTGTTTCAGCGTGATATCAGAGGTCAGGCGCGGCTCGCCCCGGTCATAATCATCAAGCACCCCGCGATCCGAGGGCGCGATCAGATTGAAGCTCAGTTGCCTGTGCGGCCCCAGCGTGAAACGGCCCCGCGCTTCGGCAAATCCGCGCGTCTCGCCGGGGCGGATCTGGTCGCGTGCAACCAGCCCGCCGAGTTCCAGTCGCCCGGTCGCGAAAGCCTGCCGATAGCGCAGCTCCAGCGCCCGCGTCCCGCGCGAGGCGACAAAGGGCGTCAGCGTCACATCGCGATCCGCCCCGAGCACGATGAAATAGGGCGTGCGCAGCCCCAGCCCGTGATCCGTGTTGATGCTGAACCGCGGCGCAAGGAAGCCGGTCGCGCGTGTCAGGCGCGGATCAGGCACGCGCAGGCGCGGCACATAGAGCACCGGCAGCCCGAAGAGCCGCAGTTGCGCATTCTCGAAATGGACCTGCAGGTTGTCTTCGTCATGCACCACACGCCGCGCGCGGATTTCCCAAAGCGGCGTCGGACGCTCCGCGCAGACTTCGCAGCTTGATGCGACGACCGATGTCATCTCGGTGAAACGGTCATCGAGCCGCTCGACCCGCGCCGCCGCGATCTGCAATTGCTGATCGAAGACCACCCGCGCCGACCGGATCAGCCCGCGCCGCATCCCGTCTGACAGCTCGGCTTCATCTGCGAGGATGACCACATCCGGCCCGTCACTGAGCACGAGCGGCCCCTCGATCACCAGCCGGTCCGTGCTGCGGTCATAGATCACGCGCCGCGCCTGCAGCCGCGCCGAGCCGAAAAGCGCCTCGACATTGCCCTCGGCAATCAGGCGCGTGGCGCTGTCAATGAGCAGCCGATCCGCAAGCAGCGTTGCGAAATCGGGGCTGCCTTGCGCCCCGGCGCGCTCCATCGGCAGGAGCGCGAGACAGCCAAGCAGCAGCGCGCGCCAGAGCCAGCGCCGCGCGGCCCGCGTCACGCTTCCTCCGTGTTCAACATGAGACCTATGGCCAATAACATTGTCGCAACCGGCAGGCCCCATGCTGCCAAGAGCACGGGAATCTGTCCGCTTTCCCCCAAAACCTGCGCGAAGTTACGCAGAAAGAACAGGCTGAATCCAGCCAGAATCGTCACCAGCGCGCGCCGCCCGGCCCCGCCCGCACGCATATGGTGGATGCTCAGCGCGAGGGCCAGCAACACCATCCCGGTCAGAAGCACCGGCAGCGCCAGCTCCATCTGCAGCCGCATCCGGTGTTCGAGCGCGGCAAAGCCTGCGCGCTCCAGCGCAGCGATGAAGCCCGGGAGCTGCGCGAGCGGGATCGTGCGGACCTGCGCGAAACTGTCGCGAATCTGCTCGGGCGTCAGATCCGTGGGCAAGGCCATCCTATCACGATGCGCGGCGCTCTGTTCGGGGTTGCGCTGCGACAGATCCCACAAGGTCACGCCGCTGAGCTGCCACTGGCCGGGTCGCAGATCGGCGCGGGTGGCGCGCAGCCGCTGCGACAGACCATTTGAGTCGTCAAAGACCAGAAAGGTGACATCATGCAGGATCGTGCCCGTCGCCTCGGCGCTGCGTGCCGTGATCACGGTCTGACCCAAGGCATCGGCCTGACGCAGCCAGAGCCCATCCTCGACCAGCGCCGCCGTGCCGGTCGTGCGCCCGCGCAGCTGCGCCGAGAGCCGCGAATATTCCTGCGACGCGCCTGCCACCATCGGGTTCATCACTGCGACAAAGCCCGCGCTCGCCACCATCACCGCAATCGCGGGCCAGATCATCAGCTGCGGCAGGGACCGCCCCGTAGCGCGGATCACCACGAATTCCGACGAGCGCGACCAACCCAGCCCCACCCACATCGCCGCGAGCATCAGCATCAGCGGCGCGATCTCATAGAAGCCTTCGGGCAGGTTCAGCAGCGACAGACGCAGGATTTGCGCGAAACCGGGCGATTGCGCGGCCAGCCTGCGCATCTGCTCGACCATATCGAGCAGCAGGAGCATGCTCAGGAACACCCCCGCGACCATCGCGAAACTGACGCCCAGACGGCGGGTGAGATAGCGCGCGAGGATCATGCACGCCCCCCACGCCTGCGCCGCGAGGCCCAGGCCAGCATCGCGCCGGCCACGGCAAAGCCCAGGCCCACGGGCACAAAAGCGAGCCCCGCGCGCGACGCGTCGCGCAGCGCCGCGCCCGAGGTCGCATTGGCCACGAGCTGGATCACCACCAGCGCGAAAATCGCGCCGAGCACTTGCCGCCACGCGCCCATTCGGCTGAACTGGCCCAGAAACACCGCCGCGAAGCCGATCAGCGCTGTGACCAGCGCCAGAAGCGGCTGCGCATGCCGCGACATCAGCTCGAAACGGGCTTCGGCCAGCGTCACCCCCATCTCGGCGAAACTCTCCTGCGTGCCCTGCTGCAAGGCGGCGGTCGGCATCTCGCGCACATCCGTGCGCCGCCCGGCAGGTCCGATCAGGCCGCCGACATCAAAGGTCAGATCATCGAAATTGATGGTGGTCAGCCGCCCTGTAGCTTCGCGATAAACCAGCGCCACCCCGTCGAGCATGACCAGAACCGGCCCCTGCGGCCCCGGTGTCAGCAGCGCCGAGGCGGCGTTATATTCAACCCGCGTGCCTGCATTGCGGCTATCGGCGAGAAACACATCGACAAGCTGCCCATCCGGCGTGACATCGCGGATGAACACCACGATCCCGTCAGCCGGTTCGAGAAACTCGCCCGCGCGCAGGAAACGCGCCGTGATATTCTCGGCAATCTGAACCTGACGTTCGGTAAGTTGCGCGCGAGACAGCGGCATGAGCACATGCATCAGCAGCGCAAGCATCAGCGCGACAAGCAGCCCGAACACGGCGACGGGACGCAACATGCGCAGATAGGACATGCCGATGCCCTGGGCCACGACCATCTCATTGTCGCGCGTCAGCCGGATCGCAACAAAGACGGCCGCTGCGAAAGCCGAGAGCGGCAGCACCACGCGGATCACATTGGGCAGGGTCAGCGCCGAGAGTTCGAGAAACACCCAGAAGCTCTGCCCGTCCCCGATCAGCGCGTCAAAGAGCCGGGCCGCGCGATTGACCCAATAGACCGAGACCAGCACCAGCGAGAAAAAGGCGAAGACACTGAGCAATTGCGCCAGAAGATATCTGTCAATCCGACTCACGCTGATGTCCTGTCGCAACAAACCCGTCGCGTCAGTCTATCCGGGGCGCGCGAGGAAAGAAAGCCGGGGGACGCTGCCCCGTCGCCATTGGGCTTGAACCAATGGTGCCACCAAAGCCGGGGGGGGCGCTGCCCCCCGGACCCCCCGGGATATTTTTACAAAGATGAAATCAGATCAGGAAATCCGCATGATGGGCCAGCGGCAGGCGGCGGATGCGGGTGCCGGTCAGATCGAAGAAGGCATTCGCCAGCGCGGGCATGGCAGGGGGCGTGCCGGGCTCGCCGACACCGCCCATATGGGGGTTGTCCTGCAGGATCGTCAGCGCGATTTCAGGCGTGTTATAGATGCGAAGTGCGTCATAATCGGGGAAATTGCCCTGATCCACGCGGCCCTCGGTGAAGGTGATTTCGCCCATCAGCGCGGCTGAGAGCCCGTAGATCAGCCCCGATTCCATCTGCGCGCGCACGATGCCGGGATCGAGCACGCGGCCCGGATCACAGGCCATGAAGGCGCGTGGGATGCGGATGCGCCCTTGGGCGTCACGCTCCAGATCGATCACCACAGCCGTGGGCGTGCCGAAAGACCAGGTGAAGGCGACCCCGCGCCCGACGCCCTCGGCGCGTGACGCGTCCCAGTCGCTCAGATCGCGCACGGCCTCCAACACGCCAGCCGCCACGGCGCCTTCGGGGCGGATATGGTCGAGGCGGAAGTCCATCGGGTCGCGCCCGGCAGCATGGGCCAGCTCGTCGATGAAGCTCTCATGGAAGAAGCCGTTGAAGCTGTTGCCAACCGCGCGCCAGAAGCCGATGGGGACGTCCAGATCCGCCAGATGCCCCGCGACGCGGTAATGTTCGATGGCGTAGGGCTGGTCGAACGCGCCTTCGACATGGCCCTTGTCCGGCCCGCCCATCTCGCGCCCTGCCAGCCGCCCGATGGCCGCGCGCGTGACCGAAGGGGCGGCGATCTGCGCATCAAACAGTGTCGCGCGCCCGTCTGCGACCGCGCCGCGCATCCGCGCGATGGCGGCGGGGCGGTAGAAGTCGTGGCGCATATCCTCCTCGCGTGACCAGGTGAGCCGGATCGGCACCCCTGGCAGCATCGCGGCGATCCGCGCCGCCTGACGGGTGATATCCGTCTCCACCCGCCGCCCGAAGCCACCGCCCAGAAACACCGTGTGCAGCGTGACGTTTTCCACCGCAATATCAGCAGCTTCTGCTGCGACCTTCGCGTGTTCGCGCGGGGCCTGATTGCCGACCCAGAGCGTCAGATGTCCGTCCTGCAGCCAGGCGGTCGCGCCCATCGGCTCCATCGTCGAATGGGCCAGAAAGGGGACGTGATATTCCACCTCCAGCGTCGCGGTCTGATCATCCGGGCGGCCCTGATCGCGCATGCGCGAATTGGGGCGGTCGTCAAAGGCGCGGGCGATCTGCGCGATCATCGCATCCGTCGTGGCAGGCAAGGGCGAGGGTGTCCAGTCGATGACAGCGGCCTCCGCCCCCTGCATCGCGGCCCATGTATTCGACGCGACCACGGCGATCCCGTCGCCCAGATCCAGCACCTGCTCGACCCCCGGCACAGCCAGCGCAGGCTCCGGGTCGAACCCGGCCATGCCGCCGCCCAGATAGGGGCAGATGCGCACAGTTGC
This sequence comes from Paracoccaceae bacterium, assembly GCA_003565055.1. Lineage (GTDB taxonomy): Bacteria > Pseudomonadota > Alphaproteobacteria > Rhodobacterales > Rhodobacteraceae > Roseinatronobacter. The sequence goes on along the minus strand of PXDM01000301.1, from coordinate 3,035 downwards.
GCATTTCAGCCCCGGCAGCACGATATCGGTGGAAAACTGCGCCGCCCCCGTGGCCTTGGCGCGCATGTCGCTGCGCGGGAGCGACCGTCCGAGGAGCTTCCACTCCGACGGTGGGCGCAGCTCGACCTGCGGCACGGGACGCGCGGCAGCGGCCTCGGCCAGATCGCGATAGTCGATCTCGGTGCCGTCGGGCGCGACCACGCGACCGCCCTCGGTCCGCAGGGCACTGACGGCGACACCCAGGCGCTCGGCAGCGACCGCCTTCAGCGCCTCGCGCGCGGACGCCCCGGCCATGCGCATCCGCGTGAACCCGTCCACAGTCGAGGTCGAGCCACCCGTCACCTGCAACCCCAGCAGTTTGGTCGCGGCCCCGATGCCTTCGGTCACGCGCCGTTGCCAATCGGCCATGGCATAATCCGCCACCGGCAACGCGCCATGCGCAAGCGCTGCGTTGTAATAGGCCGCCGCCGGGGGGCCGTGGAGCACGCGCACGGCGTCCCAATCCGCGTCAAGCTCCTCCGCGACCATGGCCGCCAGCGTCGTATGCACGCCCTGCCCCATCTCGGCACGCGGCGCGATGATCGTGATGCCCGCCTGATCGATGATCAGAAACGGGTTCAGCGACGCGCCGTCTTCGGGGCGCAGCGGGTTCTCCACGGGGCGGCGGATCTGATAGAGGCCGAACCCCGCGCCACCGACAACCGCGACCGCACCGACCAAGAGCGTGCGCCGTGTGATCTTGCCCAGACGGCTCATCCTGCGCCCCCTTCGCGCATCATCCGCGCCGCATCATGGATCGCCGCGCGGATCGCGGAATAGCTGCCGCAGCGGCACAGATTGCCGCCCATGGCGTCGTCAATCTCTGCATCCGTGGGGTCCGGCACCGCAGCCAGCAGATCCGCCGCCTGCATGATCTGGCCCGACTGGCAATAGCCGCATTGCGCGACCTGATGACGAATCCACGCCTCTTGCAGTGGCGCGAGACCCTGCGCGCCAAGCCCTTCGATGGTGGTCACATCGCCCGCCACATCGCCCACGGGCAACTGACAAGAGCGCAGCGCCACACCATCGACATGGACCGTGCAAGCCCCGCAAGCCGCCACACCGCAGCCGAATTTCGTGCCCGTCAGGCCCAGTTCATCGCGCAAGACCCAGAGAAGCGGCGTCTCGGGGGCGGCCTGCACCTCGAAAGCGGTGCCGTTGACTGTCAGAGATATCGTCATCCCGGGCCTCTCTTTGCTCCCGCTCAAGCATAGCTCCGGAGCCTGCGCTGTCCAGATATGACGCGGCGCTCACCTCAGACGGCTTTGGGCGCGAACAGCACTGGGTCTTCGCCCCGAACATCGAGTTGGATCGTATCTTCCACTCAATCCGGGTGCTGAGACACAAAGAGCGCAGGCTGGGCGTCGTGATGCCAGCGGCCTTCCGGATCACTGGCCGGAGCAAGCGCATGAGGCGCGCTTGGGGTTTGGTCCGGTAGATGAATCGAGAGAGCGCAGGCAGCGCCAGGCGTCAGCGTCGCCGCCCCGCTGCGACAATCGGGCCGAAGCCTTGCTCCTGAACGATCACCACAACCGCCTCATCGCTGTCATCAGCGCTGAGATTGTGCTGGAACCGGCCGCCCCCGTCCCATGTGCCGAGCCTGCGCCATGATGTGACGATATTGCGGTAGACGGCTGTGCGCCCCGCATTCTCGCCCGCGAGGATCTCGACCGTCTCCGAATCCTTGTAGCGCACCAGAAACACATCAGTCGCATAGTCCAGCCCGTCAGGAGCGTCGGCCTCGATGCGCAGCCCGCCATCGCCTTCGCCCGAAATCGTCAGATGCACGCGCGGTTGCGACAGTTGCATGCCCAGATGGTGATTGATCGCGCCCATGACCTGCGGCTGTGAGGAGCCTTTGACCTCATCAAGCCCGCCGACAATCATCTGCGGCGTGAAAACCGAGGAGCGCCCGCGCGCGCGGGCGTAATTCTTCTGCCGCTCGCTGAATTGCGCGTGCCCGAAACTGTCGGTCCAGCCGATATAATCCCAGTAATCGACATGCAGCGCGAGCGCGATCACATCGCTGCGGTCGGCCAGCGTCTCGAGGATGCGATCTGCCGGAGGACAGGCGGCGCAGCCTTGCGAGGTGAACAGCTCCACCACCACAGGGCTGTGTTGCGCCTGCGCAGGAATGCCAATCCCGAGGAACACACTCAGCGCAATCCGCAAGCCCCAACCGAAACGCATCTGGCATCCTTTTTTCGTCAGACTGTTGGTCTAGCCTTCCCAACCCCATGCGGCCAATCAAGGTTTTGCGAGAAATTGACATGCGCGGCAAACGCGCCACAGTGGCATCTTCATGGCAAAATGATGAATTTTTTGTGCACAACGGTATACAAAGCGACCATTTTCCCTTGATCCACAGGGGCACAAAAGGCTAAGTCAGGCGCAGCAAGACCCCTGTTTCATCCTCAAGGGAGGCCAAAGCCCCATGACCATTATCGTCGGACAAGACAGCACAGGCACGCGCAAGACGCTGAGCGCGGGCGGCAAGAGCATCGCCTATTACTCGATCCCCGCGGCCGAAGCCGCAGGGCTGGGAGAGTTCAGCAAACTCCCGGCGGCGCTGAAAGTCGTGCTCGAAAACATGCTGCGTTTCGAGGATGGCAAGACCGTCACGGTCGATGACATCAAGGCCTTCTCCGACTGGGGCAAGCAGGGCGGCAAGAACCCGCGCGAGATCGCCTATCGCCCGGCCCGCGTCTTGATGCAGGATTTCACCGGCGTGCCTGCGGTCGTGGATCTGGCGGCGATGCGCGACGGCATCAAGGCGCTGGGCGGCGACGCGCAGAAGATCAACCCGCTGAACCCCGTTGATCTGGTCATCGACCACAGCGTGATGATTGACGAATTCGGCAATCCGCGCGCCTTCCAGATGAATGTGGACCGCGAATATGAACGCAACATGGAGCGCTACACCTTCCTCAAATGGGGTCAGGGCGCGTTCAACAATTTCCGCGTGGTGCCGCCCGGCACCGGGATCTGCCATC
>PXDM01000174.1 GCA_003565055.1 Paracoccaceae bacterium | reverse complement strand
GCGCAGGAGCTGCGCCCGCGCCTTCTGGATCGCAGCCTGAGTTGGGGCAGTTGCCTCGCGCGGATGTTGACGGGCTGAGCGACTGACCCGACTGGCCCGGCAAAACAGGAGTTGACCCATCGGCCAAGTTCGGGCGATGTGACCGCATGAGGTTCCTGAGCCGGAGTGCCGATGCCCCTTCGCTTCCAACGACGCGCCTTTCTGGCCTCGGGCGCGGCTGCGCTGGCCCTTGGCGGCGCATCTGCGCGCGCCTCGCAGGAGGCGCCTGTGATCGCCGCCGCCTCGGATGTGCAATTCGCCATCGAGGAGGCCGCGCAGCTCTTCACCGCCGAGACCGGCCTGCGCGTGCGGCTGTCGCTGGGCTCGACCGGAAATTTCGCCCGCCAGATCCGCGCGGGCGCGCCATTCGAGCTGTTTTTGGCCGCTGATGAGCAGTTCATCGCGGATCTTCATGCCGACGGGTTCACCCGCGATGCGGGCACGCTTTACGCCATCGGGCGGCTTGCGCTGATTGCGCCGCATGGCGCGGTGCTCACCCCGGATGCGGGGCTCGACGATCTGGCGGCGCGGCTGGCGGCAGGCCAGATCCGCCGCTTCGCCATCGCCAATCCCGAGCACGCGCCCTACGGGATGCGCGCGCGCGAAGCGCTGATCACGCGCGGGCTGTGGGAGGCGGTGCAACCCGCGCTCGTGCTGGGCGAGAATGTGGGTCAGGCCGCCCAATTCGCGCTTTCCGGCAATGCCGATGGCGGCATTATCGCTTCAGCGCTGACCCGCGTGCCCCAGATCGCGCAGCGCGGCACGCATGCGCTCATCCCAGAGGACTGGCACGCGCCCCTGCGCCAGAGCATGGCGCTGATGCCCGGCGCGGGCGCGGTCGCGGAAGCGTTCTACACTTTCCTGCAAACGCCCGAGGGGCGCGCGATCATGGCGCGGCACGGCTTCAGCTTGCCCGAGGGCGCGTGAGTGATGGACTGGACCGCCCTCTGGCTGTCTTTGCGGCTTGCAGGCTGGACCGTGGTGATCCTGCTGCCCGTCTCGATCTTCATGGGCCGCTTCCTCGCCACGCGCAGCTTTCGCGGCAAGGGGCTGATCGAGGCGCTGGTGATGTTGCCGCTGGTCCTGCCGCCGACGGTGCTGGGCTTCTACATGCTCGTGAGCTTCGGGCGCGGCTCTACCTTGGGGCAATGGTGGCAGGCGGCTTTCGGCAGCCAGCTTGTGTTCAGCTTCGAGGGGTTGGTGCTCGCCTCGGTCATCTTCAACCTGCCTTTCGCGATCCTGCCTGCGCAGCGCGGTTTTGAAGCGATCTCGAAAGACATCCGCGACGCGGCGCAATGCTGCGGCCTCTCGCCCTTGCGCAGCCTGTGGCGGATCGAATTGCCGCTGGCCTGGCCGGGGGTGCTGACCGCGATGGTGCTGACCTTCGCGCATACGCTGGGCGAGTTTGGCATCGTGCTGATGGTCGGCGGCTCGATCCCCGGCGAGACGCGCACCATCGCCATCGCCATCTATGACCGCGTGCAGGCTTTCGACGACCAGAGTGCTGCGCTCATGTCCGCCGTGCTGGTCGCGATCTCGCTCGCCACCATCGCGCTGACCTTCGCGCTTTCGGCCCGGATGGGGCGGCGGTTGACCTGATGGCGCTCGAAGTCTCCGCACAGGCCGACGCGCCCATCGCGCTCGACGTCGCGTTTCGCGTCGCACCGGGCGCGTTGCTTGGGCTGGTCGGGCGCTCGGGCTCGGGCAAGACCACGATCCTGCGCGCCATTGCCGGGCTCTGGCAGCCGCCGCGCGCGCGGGTCGCAGTGGACGGGGTGGCATGGATCGACACCGGCGCGGGGCTGTGCCTGCCTGCGCATCGCCGCCGGGTGGGGGTGGTGTTTCAGAATTACGCGCTCTTCCCGCATATGACGGCGGCGCAGAATGTCATGGCCGCGATGGACCGCGCCGATGCGACGGAGGCCGCGCGGCTTCTCGACCTCGTCAATCTGCATGGGCTGGAAGCACGCCGCCCCGGCCAGTTGTCGGGCGGCCAGCAACAGCGCGTCGCACTCGCCCGCGCGCTTGCCCGCCGCCCGCAAGCGCTCCTGCTCGACGAGCCCTTCTCCGCCGTGGACCGCGAGACGCGCGAGCGGCTGCATGCCGAGATCATCAGCCTGCGCGCCCATCTCAAGATGCCGGTGGTTCTGGTCACCCATGACATGAACGAGGCCCAGCTTCTCGCCGATCGCATGCTGGTGATCGACGCGGGCCGCATGGTGCGCGAAGGCACCACGGCGGAGGTCATGGCCGATGCCGGGGCGCTACGCGCGATGGGCATCCGCGAAGTCGCCGCGATCCTGCCTGCGACGCTTGAAGACCACTTGCCTGACGGGCTGTCGCAGCTGCGCACCGGGGCCGGGCCGGTCTGGCTGCCCAGAGTTGATGCAGCGCCCGGCGCGGCGCTGCATCTGCGCATCCTTGCGCATGAAGTGATCCTCGCCCGCGCGCGCCCCGAGGGGCTGTCGGCGCAGAACATCCTGCCCGGCACGGTCGCGAAGATCGCGCCGGGGGCGGGACCTGCGGTTCTGGTCCATGTGGCGCTCGGCGCGGATGTCATCATCGCGCGGATCACCCGCCGCGCGGCAGATCAGATGCAACTGCGCGAAGGGGAGGCGGTGCACGCGATCCTCAAATCCATGTCCGTCGCCCGCCACCGTATCGGTCGTACAGCCCCCGCGCCGTAAGCCGCGTCATGCCTGCCTGCCCGCTGGCGCATAAATTTGCGGCACCGCGCGCGCAATGCCCCGGACGCGCATTGGACGCTTGCGCGGGGCGGCGCAAATATGCAAGCTTGCCCGTTAACGACAATGTTATGTCGCGAGAGAACAGGGGGTGATCGCCATGCCACGATCAGATTTTTGGTCCGGGCTCGCCGTTGCGGGATTCGGGCTTCTGGCCTTGCTGTGGATGATCCCGAATTACGCGGGCTCCAACCCTTTCGCCCAGATGCCGCCGCAGCTCGTGCCCAGTATCGGCGCCTGGGCCATGGTGATCTGCGGCGCGGTCGTCGCCGCGAAAGCGCTGGTGCAGATGCTGCGCGCAGGGCTGCTGCCTCTCTCGGGGGATGTCCATTGGCAGGCCATCGGATGGGCGGCCTGGCCCTTTGCCTATGTGGCCGTGGCGATCTGGTTCATGTCCTTCATCAAGATCACATGGTTCGGGGCCTTCCTGATCGGGGGCATGCTGCTCCTGCTCGGCGAGCGGCGCTGGTGGATGATCCTTGGCTGTTCCGTGGTGCCGGTGGTGCTGCTCTATGTCTTGTCGGTTTACATGATGCGTGTGGGAGTGGTCTGACACATGGATTTTTCAGCTGTCGGCGCCGCCGCATCCGAAGCTCTGACACTGGCCTCGTTCATCGGGATTGGTGGGGGCGTGTTGCTGGGCTATGTCGTGGGGGTCATTCCGGGCCTGTCGCGCTCGGTCGCGATCTCCATCGCGATCCCGATGACCTTCTACATGTCGCCCTTCATCGCGATTTCCTTCCTGATCGGGCTGTCCAAGGGCACCGCTGCCGGGAGCGCGGTCTCGGCCATCCTGCTCAACGCCCCGGGTGAGGCGTCGTCGGCGGCCACATCGCTCGACGGCTATCCGCTGGCCAAACAGGGCAAGCCCAAGACGGCGCTGCAGGTCGGGCTGATCGCCTCGGTGCTGGGGGATATTCTGGCGACGATCATCCTGATTTTCGTGGCGATTCCCTTTGCCCGCGTGGCGCTTCTCTTCGGGCCCTATGAGATGGCTGCGATCCTCGCCTTCGCGCTGGTTTTCATCGCGGGGCTGTCGGGGGGCAATATCTTCAAGGGGCTGGCCGCCGGGGGCCTGGGCATCTTTCTGGGCACGATCGGGCTCGACAATCAGACCGGCCTGCCGCGCCTGACCTTCGGCTATACGGAGTTGATGGACGGCATGCCGCTGATTGCCGTCGCCATCGGCACGCTGGAGCTGTCAGAGATGTTCATCCAGTCCGAAAAGCTGCGCTATGACCGTGAGAACATGTCCGTGGCACTCAAGAAGGATGACAGCGACCATATCACATGGCCGATCTTCAAGCGCATCATGCCCACTATCTTTCGCGGCACAGGCGTCGGCACCTTCGTTGGCGCATTGCCGGGGCTCGGGCCGTCGGTCGGCTCTTTCATGTCCTACGGCATGACCGTCAAGGCGTCCAAGGATCCCGAAACCTTCGGCAAGGGCAATCCCAAGGGCATCGCGGCCGCAGAATCGGCGGATAACGCCGTGATCCCGGCCGCGCTGATCCCGCTTTTCGGGCTGGGGATTCCCGGCAATGTCTCGGCGGCGCTGCTGATCGGGGCTTTCGCGATCCATGGTATCACTGTGGGCCCGCTTTTGCTGCGCGACAATCCCGAGCTTTTGTATTCGATCTTCGCGGGCATGATCCTCGCCTCGATCCTGATGCTGGCGCTGGGCTGGTTCGGGCTGATGTTCTTTGCCCAGATCACCCGCGTGCCGCCGCATGTGGTCATTCCCATCGTGATCTTCTTCTGCCTCGCGGGGATGATGCTGCAGGGCTATGGCACATTCGGGCTGATCATCCTCATGGCCTTCGCGCTCCTGGGCTATCTGATGAAGAAATACGACTACAGTTTCGTGACCTTCCTCGTGGCCTTCATCATCACGCCCATGCTGGAGCTGAACCTGCGCCAGTCGATCATCCTGTCGCGCGGCAATTGGGAGGTTCTGCTGGGCCGTCCCATCGCGATGATCTTCATCGCCTGCACCGTGATCGCGCTCATCGCGCTGGTGATCCGCACCTTCCGCAAGGAAAAACCGCTGGCCGACGCGCCAGCCGACTGATCAAGACCCAAGGGAGAGAGACATGAAACGACGCCATATCCTGACGGCAACGGCTGCAGCCTGCCTGCTGCTGACCGCGACGGCCGGGCATGCCGAGGGCTGGGCGCCCGAACGTCCGATGACGATGGTCATCGGCTTCGCCGCCGGGGGCTCGACCGATATTCAGGGCCGCGTGCTCGCGCGCTCGCTGGAGGAATATTTCGGCCAGCCCGTCAATGTGGTCAACCAGCCCGGTGGCGGTGGGGCCGTGGCGCTGACACGCTTCATGAACGCCGCGCCGGATGGTCATACCTTCATGTTCGGCGTGCAACTCGGGCTGACCTTCTCGCCCATCGTGACCGAGACCGAATATGACATCGACGATTTCCGCTATGCGGGCACGCTGGTCGGCGGTCAGTTCGGCGTCGTGGCGCGCGGCGATGCGCCCTATCAGAGCTTCGAGGAATTGGTCGCCTACGGGCAGGAAAACCCGATGACCTATGCCCAGCAACTGCCGATGGATCAGGCGATCATGCAGTTGATCGCGGATCAGGAAGGCATTGATCTGGCCATCGTGCCCACCGGCGGCGGCGGTGGCATGGCCCCGCTTCTCCTCGGCGGTGAGGTCGATTTCGCCTTCTCCGGCGGCACCCATGCGCAATACACGCCCACAGGCGAGATGAATGTGCTGGCCTTCCTGACCCGCGAGCGCTCGCCCTTCTACCCTGATGTGCCGACGCTGGTCGAACTGGGCTATCCCTATGCGATGGATGATTTCCGCTCCTTCTTCCTGCCCGGCGGCACCCCGGACAAGATCGTGCAGGCGTTTGAGGATGCCGCGCGTTTCGCGGTCGAACATGAACCTTTCGTCGAGACCACAGTCGAGAACACTCTGCACCCCATCGTCTTCATGGATGCAGAGGAAACCGAAGCCACCATCCGCGAGATTCGCGCCGCGAATGAAGCGCTGATGGCGAATTGAAGACAATCCAACAGGAGACCTGACGATGAAAAAGACCCTCACAGCCATTCTCGGCGCAACTCTGCTCTCTGCGCCCATGGCCTATGCCGATGACTGGCCAACCCGCCCGCTGACTATGGTCATCGGCTTCAATCCGGGCGGCTCGACCGATATTCAGGGCCGGGTGCTGGCCAATGTCATGGAAGAATTCCTCGGCCAGCCGGTCAATGTCGTGAACCAGCCCGGTGGCGGCTCGGCAGTGGCTTTCACGCGGCTGAAAAACACCACCCCCGATGGCTATACTTTCCTCTTCGGCGGCACGACTGCGCTGACCTTCACGCCGATCATTACCGATGTCGAATACGAGATCGACGATTTCGAATATCTCGCAGCAGTGGCCGTCGGTCAGAACGCCATCGTGACTTCGGCGGAGCAGCCTTTCTCGACCTTCGATGAGATCGTCGCTCATGGCAAGGAAAACCCCATGACCTACGCCCAGCAGACAGCGCTGGACGAAGCGATCATCCGCGCCATTGCCGAGGAAGAAGGGCTTGATCTCGCCATCGTGCCCACGGGCGGCGGCGGTGGCATGGCCCCGCTGGTTCTGGGCCGCGAGGTCGATTTCGCCTATTCGGGCGGCACGCATGCGCAATACACTCCGACTGGCGAGATGGTCGTCGCGGCCTTCATGTCCGCCGAACGCTCGCCCTTCTACCCGGATGTGCCCACGCTGATGGAACTCGGCTACGACTATTCGATCGAGGATTACCGCACCATCATCGTACCGCAGGGCGTGCCGGATGAGGTCAAGGAACGGCTGATCGCTGCGGCGGAATTCGCCAGCGAAAGCGAGGCCTTCATCAACATCACCGAAGGCAACACCTTCTTCCCGGTCGTGTTCATCGGGCAAGAAGAGATGGAAGCGAGCGTGCGCCGCATCCGGGCTGCCACGGAAGAGGTCATGGGCGACTGATCCATGCGCCCCGGCCCGCTGACCGCACCTTGCGGTCAGCGGGTGCGCTGCGCCGCCAGGGCGTCGATCCGCGCATCTGTCCAGTCATTCAACTCCAGAAGCATGGCCCAGGCGCGGGCATAGCTCGAGAAATCATAGCTATGCCCGAAACCGCGCGGCGGCTCGGTCGCGGTCATGATATCGACGCTGAGTTGCAACACCGTCACGATGGGCAGCCAGCGAAAGCCCGGTGACACATCCGGCCCGCGTGCCCCCATCATCCAGTCCGGCCGCCGCCAGGTCGCGCGCGGCTCGAAGAAGACCACCGCATCGCTGGCATGTTGCAGATAGAGGACGCGAAATCGGCCCCAAGGCGCAGTGATATCCGAACTCAGCCCCGTTTGGTTCATGAAGCGCACGGCACTGCCGTCACGGTAACTCGGCAGCCAGGCAGGGGAGCCGGGATTGCGGTTGCGCGTGACCTCGCGCCATGTCGGGCTGCCAAAGGGCGGGCCGACCCAGAGCGCCCCATCGAAGGGATCCCCCACGACCTGATGCAGATCATGGCTCAGATCCGAATTGAGCGACCCGAGGCTCAACCCATTGAGATACAGCGCCGGGCGGCTGTCGGCAGGTAATTCGCGCCAGTGACCATAGACCGCAGCGAAGACCGCGCGCGCCGTCTCGACGCCGTAATCGGGATCCGTCAGCAGCGCGATCCAACTGGCCACATAGGAATATTGCACCGAGACCGTCGCCACATCGCCGCCCAGCAGATATTCCAGCGCCTGCTGCCCCTCGGGGTCGACCCAGCCTGTGCCGGTTGGGGTAGCGATGACCAGCGTGCTGCGCGAGAAGGCATCAATGCGCTGCAATTCCGCCAGCGCCATCTGCGCGCGCGTCTCCGGGTCGGGGGCGGAATTGAGCCCCACATAGACGCGCAGCGGCTCCTGCGCCGCCATGCCTGTCAGCTCCGCGAGCTGCGCCTGATCGGGGCTTGCGGCGATCATGGCGCGGCCTGTGCGGCCAAGCCCTTCCCAGTCCAGCAGCGACGCATCAGAGCCGGTTTTCAGCGGATCCTGCGGGCGGGGGCTGGTCTCCTCGAACCGCCCGTCGAGGGCTGCATAGATGCGGTCGGCCGCATTGAACGCATTGCGGATGATCACGCCGTTGCCGATGTTCCAGAACAGGACCGCGGTGAGCAGGATCGCGACCAGCAGCGCCTGCGGCCCCGGCAAGACCCGCGCGAATTTCCCCGACAGCCGCGCGACGAGCCATTTCGACAGCCGCACGAGCCACAACAGCAGGAGAAACACCGCCACCGCCCCCCCGGCAATCGAGAACGGGCGCGCCGTGTCCACAGGCGGCATGGCCAGCAGCACGCGCAAGCCGTTCTGCCAGTCGGAGGACAGCCAGAGCGTGACCATGGCCGCGATCAGGCATAGCGCGGCGATGCCCCAACGAAGCCGGTTTTGCACCTGCGCCGGGGGCCGTGGCAGTTCCAGCCGAACCCAGAGTATCGTGAGCACCAGCCCGACCGCGTAGCCTGCCGCCAGGCTGAAGCCGCTGAGCACAGCCTGCACGGCTGTGTCCCGCGGCACAAGGCTCGGGGTCAGAGAGACGGCGAAAAACAAGGTGGCAAAGGGCAGGGCGGGCGTGATGAGCCGTGGCAGCACTGCGCCGAAAAATCTGTGCATATCTGTCCCTTGGGCTGAGTCCTGTCAGGCTGCGCGCCCGTCAGTGCACAGTCTAGCGACCCCCTGCCGATTGAAAAGCCCTGTTGGTCAATCGGGGTCGCGCCTTTCAGCCGAGATGGTGCCGGGCCGTGCCAGCACGCAGATGGGCGATGCGCGCAGTGATCTCGGGCCGCACCGGGCCTTGGCGCGGTGGATCCTCGAGGCTTTGATGCCACGCCTCGGGCGGCACGCGCCCTGCGCTGCGCCGCTTCCATGCGAGCGCGCGCAGCACGTCCTGACCGGCCTCGGGCAGCAGGCCGGGCCGCGACCAGCCGTTGAGCGCGCCCCAGACCCGCGTCCAGGCGCGGGCCACGGACCACGGATTGTACCCGCCCCCGCCCAGCACGATCAGCCGCGGCGCGCGTGCGCGCAGATGCAGCGCGACCTCGGCATGGACGTTGTTTGACAGGCTTAGCCGTGAGAGCGGGTCTTCGTCAAGCGCGTCCGCCCCGCATTGCAGCACGATCACCTGCGGCGCGTAGCGCTCCAGCACGGGCAGGATCAGCCGGTCCAGCACGGCCGCCATCTCGCTGTCATTGAAGCCCTTGGGCACGGGCAGATTGATCGCGCGCCCGCCGCCATCCGCGTCAATGCTGCCGGTGAAGGGCCAGCGCTTTTCTTCATGGACCGAGATCAGCAGCATGTCCTCCGCCGCGCCAAGCGCCGCTTCCACACCGTCGCAATGATGCGCGTCGATATCGACATAGGCGATGCGGCTCAGACCAAGGCGGCGCAGCGCGAGCAGACACAGGACCGGGTCATTGAGATAGCAAAACCCGTTCGCGCGCTCCGCCATGGCGTGATGCGTCCCCCCGCCCGGCACATGCACGACGCCCCCCGCGCGCACCAGTTCCGCCGCGAGCATCACCCCGCCTGCGCCCGTCGCCGGGCGGCGGAACATCTCCGGAAAAACCGGGTTCGCTGTCGTGCCAAGCCCGTGGCGGTGGCGGGTGTCGTCATCGACGCTCTGACGCGCCTCGGCAGTCTGAAGCGCGTCGAGATAGGCCGCGCTGTGAAAGCCGGTGAGGGCTGCCGCCTTGGCGCGGGGGCTGGTGCGGTATTGCCCGGCGGGCAGCCACCCCAAAGCGCCCGCGAGGTCCATCACGGTCGAGACGCGGGGGATATGCAGCGGGTGCCAGTCGCCATAGCTGGAGCCGCGATAGATTTCGGAGCCAATGAAAACGGGTTTCATCAGTCGAAAAAATATCCGCGCCGGGGTGCTTTCTTTTTTCGTCCCTTGAAATCGTTTTTCATTGCAGCGCCGCGCGGATCTGCCCGGTGATGGCGCGCGCCGTGGGCCGTGTGCTCGATCCCCAGAAGCCCAGAAGCTCCCCCTCTGGCCCCAGCAGCGCCTTGTTGAAATTCCAGTTGGGCACATGGCCATGCGTCTCGGCCAGCCATTGGAAGAACGGATGCGCCCCAGCCCCGCGCACCGGGGTGATTTGCGTGATCGGGAAGGTCAGCCCGGTCTGCACGCGGCAGAACTCCTCGACCTCTTCATTGCTCGACAGCTCCTGTCGGAAATCATCCGAGGGCACCGCCAGCACCACCAGCCCGTCCGGCCCGTAGCGCTCATACACTGCCTGCATATCGCCATATTGACGCGTGAAGCCACAGAGCGAGGCGGTGTTCACCACCAGCACCGGACGCCCGCGAAATTCATCGAGCGCGATGTCGCTGCCATCGAGCGCGGTGAAGGTGAAAGCCCCGGCGGGCAGGGCGAGTGTGATCATCAACGCAGTGGCTATGGCACGCAGCATTTGCATCTCCTTCGCGGCGGAACAGACGGGACTGTGACCGAGCACGCGCAGGATTTAGGTTGAATTAATTGCTTGTCCATATACTTGCAGAGAGGGTGAAGCTGGTGGACCCGATGATCAGGTTTTCTTTATCTTGCGCCGAAGGGCATCAATTCGAGAGCTGGTTCCAGTCCAGCGCGGCCTTTGACAAGCTCGCGCAACGCAACATGGTGCTCTGCCCCGTCTGTGGCGGCGACAAGGTGAGCAAGGCGCTGATGACCCCCTCTGTGGCCGCGTCGAAGAAAGCCGCAACGCCGCCCGTGCAAGAGGCCGATGATCACGCGCGGCTCGCCGCCCTGCGCGCCGAGGTCGAATCGCGTTCCGACTATGTCGGTCCGCGTTTCGTGCAAGAGGCGCGGGCGATGTATTTAGGCGATATCCCAAGCCGCGCGATCTATGGCGAAGCGCCAATTTCCGAGGCCAAGGCGCTCATTGACGAAGGCGTGCCAGTGCTGCCCTTGCCCTTCGTGCCTTCGCGGAAGCTGAGTTGAAGCGCGGGAGCCTTTTTCAGGACAAACTACTTCTGTAACCCGTTGAAAAAACGCGCCCCGTTTTCGGGGCGCGTCAACTTGGTCTCTATCCGGAAAAACTAGATCAGAAGACGTTACATAAGAAATTTCCGTCTTCGTCAAAGCAGTCCGGGAGTGGATCCGGATCAAAGAATCCGCCATCGCCATCTTCGCCCTCATCGTCCTCTGGAGGGTCGGGGAAGATGACTTCGTCACCCTCATCCTCGCCTTCCTCGTCCTCCTCAGAGGGGTCGACCCCATCCACGGGAATATCGCCGGGCTCCTCGTCCTCGGGCTCCTCGTCCTCGGGCTCTTCGTCCTCGGGCTCCTCGTCCTCGGGCTCCTCGTCCTCGGGCTCCTCGTCCTCGGGCTCTTCGTCCTCGGGCTCCTCGTCCTCGGGCTCTTCGTCCTCGGGCTCCTCGT
>PXDM01000071.1 GCA_003565055.1 Paracoccaceae bacterium | reverse complement strand
GCAGCACCTCGCCGATCCGGCGCAGTTCGGCCGCGCTGAGAAAGCGCTCGCGCTTCTCTTCGGGGTACTTCCGGATGTGCTTGCGGGGGTTCGAACCATCCGGACGCAACCCCCACATCTCCGCGAGGCTGAACATCTTCGAGACCACTTCGAGGCAGCGGTTGGCTTGATAGGGGATGTGCCGCATTTCGTGATGAAACTTCGCCACATCGGCGCGAGTGATGCCCGTGACCGTGAGTTGTCCGAGTGCGGGCAGTATGAAACGCCGCAGATTCCGGCGATACTCTCCTGCTGTGCTGGCCTTGAGCCGGATCGCGATGTGTTCGTTGTCAAACCGCTCCGCCAGCTCCTTCACCGTGATCGCCTTGCGCCCTGCGTCCCGCTCGGCAGCTGGATCCTCGCCGTTGCGCGCGGCGGCGACGATGGCGATGGCGCGGCTGCGCGCCTGCTCACACGTCAGGACATTGCTTGGTCCAAGGCTGATACGCCGTGAACGCCGCCCCGCCCGGTACTGGACCACGTAGCCCTTGCGCCCGCTCGGCAGCACTCTGAGCCCGAAGCCAGGAATCTCGCTGTCCCAGGTGAAATACTCTGCATCGCGGGATTCCGCGGCATCGACGAGGCGCTTAGTCAGCTTGGGCATGGTGGGCGGCCTTCCGGTTCTTTTCGCTCTACAGTGCGGAAGGCGTCACGATAGTCAACGAACACATTGATATTGCGTAGAAAAAGGAAGTGGCGCGCATTTCTGCGTGGGCGAACCCTCGCGTCTGTGCGGGGCAGGGGTGGCTCCAGCCAATCAGATAAGAAGTTCGGCCTGAGCATCATCTATGTATCAGCGCCGTGCTTATCGGCGCGGTCGCTTGATATAGGTCGCGGTATAACTCGAAGCGGTCGTCGGCGCGTGACGCTGCGGTATCGTCGGGCACAAACAACCGATCAATGGCTACAAGCTCGGCAGTGGCAACGGCGAGGTCGGGCAGGACGCTGGTTGCGACGCCGCCCATGACCAACGCCCCCATCGCGCCCGCCTCGGCAGTAGAGACTCGGGCAAGTTGTCGGCCGAGTGCGTTCGCTCTGATTTGGCACCATGTGTCCGACATCGCTCCGCCGCCACCATGGCGCAGGAGGGGCGCGCGCACACCACCGCTTCGCTCCACTGCCTCAAGTGCGAGACGGGCCGAAAAGGCGACGCCCTCCATAACGCTGGCCACAAGCTCTGCAGGGCCGGTGCTGCTGGATATTCCGGCGAAGGCCGCCCGCGAAGTAGGGTCCCAGATCGGGGCGCGCTCGCCCTCGAGATGCGGCAGGAAAAGCGGGCTTGCAGATGTGATCATTGCTCCTGCGGCCAGCGCATCAAGCCTCCCAGAATCAGATCCCAGAAGCCGCCCCAACCAGTCGAGAGAGGCGCCACCCGACTGCGTGGGACCTGCATGGAGGGTGATCCCGCGCCATTCGGGGAAGACCACGACCCCGGGCTCGGCGTGCTGCGCGGTCGAAATCAGGCCCAGCACCTCGCTCGTGCCGGAAAGGTACATCGCCTCGCTCTCGCCAGAAACGCCCAGACCGAACATCGCGGCCCATGCATCCATCGTTCCCGTTGCGACAGGAACACCCCGGAAGGGACCAGAAACGACTGGACCTGCTACATGTAACGGGTCGTGAAGCGGGGGAAGCACGTCAGCGGCACGCGAAACAAGAGCCAGGACCGCGTCAGCGTACACGAGGTCGACGCCCACAAGGCCGACAGCAGACAGCGGGTCCCCAGCCACCCGCCCGGTGAGACGCGCGATGATCCAGTCCTTGGGTAAAAGAACGTGGCGTGTGCGCGCCCATTCCCTAGGGCGATGCGCAGCCATCCATGCCATCCGCGAGAGCGCATGACTCGTATCGATAGGGATAGGCGCGCCGAGTGCCGCGACCTTGTCGTCTATCGAGAGTCGCGCATCGAGCTCTTTTGCTTCTGATCCGGCCCGTGTGTCTTGCCAGGTGATCGCTGGTGCGACGGGGGCAAGCGCATTGTCGGTGAAGGTATGTGTGTTGACCTGTGAGGTGATCCCGATGGCCAACACGTCGCCAGCGCGGGGATGGGCAGCGAACCGGGCAAGTGCATTCTCCACATGCTGGAGCCAGTGGCCGGGGTCTTGTTCAGCAATGCCGGGCGCATCGCGCTGCGTGGTGTGGGATTCCCCGTAGTTGTCGAGCAGAACACCGCCTGGGGCCGCCATCACTGCCTTCACCGTGCTAGTGCCGATATCAATGCCGATAAGGACGGGCTCGCCTGTGGTCATCATGCGCTCTCCCCGCACAGTTGGTAGACCTTACGACGCGTCAATTACAATATGCCTAGACCTTCCAGCGCCGTGCTGGCAATACTTGCCGCGAGATAGGGCCGGAGCGCAAGGGAGGACACGTAGATGGCATTGCCGAAAAGGCTGGCAGCAGTCGCGATTGCGGTTGGGGTAGCGGGCAGTGCGGTGGCTCAAGAAGTGGCGGTCATCACGCCTTACCTCG
>PXDM01000170.1 GCA_003565055.1 Paracoccaceae bacterium | reverse complement strand
GAACCGCTCCGAGATCTGTGCAATCGACAGGTAGGTGACGGTGATGTCAGTCATTTCGCTCTCCATTCTATGAAGGAAACAGAACCCAATCGAGTGTGGCCACACCTGTCTGGAGATTTAGCTTATAGCATAAGACAAAGAATATTGGAAGCTAACATGCTGTAATTGCGTGACAATCCAAATAAATCCGTTACAATCTTATTGACAGACCGTTTCGCGAACAAAACAAGGGTCCAAGCGAGGCAGAGTGCTGAAATCGACCAAAATAGGTATGCCTACATTCGCGAAATCGCGTGGCACCTTGCTCGGCGGCACATGGCATGCACGTCGCAGATCGGCACTCGTCGCCTGCAATTATTCTATGTGATGGTCGTTCTATGGCCCTGCGGGGCAGGCATCTGCACCGACAACACTTTGATGGATTGTTTAGGTGAACGACCCTCGTGAGCGAAGCGCAGTTGCGGCTTCTCACGCGAAGAAAGTTGAGTCGGGCAGGACGGTAACGCGGCGGATGCAAGGTCTTGAAAGAGTGTGAACCGTCGTGCTTGAGCAAACGGCACTGTCACGCTGCGTCATCCAAGCACAATCAAGCGCATTTTCTTTGGTAGGATGAATGGGGGTATAGCGCCACACCCTCAGCCCAGCCCGTTGTTTTTAGTATACAATTTATGAAAATTGGCGGAGGGGATGGGTCTGAAATCAAACTTTCTCCACCCTATAAGCTATTGTTTTTACTTATCCTACTGGTGGTTTGAATCGTCATCTGGTTCAGTCGCGACTGGCGGCGAAACGCGCTCAAAGGCACCGTCATATCCCTGCTTCGGATTTTTCGAGGCCGCAATCGCGCTCCTGCGTTTTTGCCTTTCCTGCGCGGGCTGCCAAAATGTAAGCGAGGCGCATCCCGCTCAAATGGCAACAATTTCTAAGCGCCGTGGTGGAGTCTGGCAAGATGAATTCGATGTTCTCCCTCCTTATGGCTTTCCTGACCCAGCTTTTCATGCCGCGGCAAAACGCGCAGCTGAGGCTGCTCAAGGCCCAAATCCAGATCCTGCGGACCCGCGTCCCGACGCAGCGGATCATCCTGTCTCCCGAAGAGAAAGCCGAGCTGCTGCGCGTCGGAGCGGAGTGTGGGCATGATATCGACCGGCTCATGGAGGTGGCAAAGCCTGCGACATACAAGCGCTGGCTTGCCCAGATGCATAGTGGTCGCCCCTTCAAGGCCGTGGGTAGGCCGCGCCGGACATAGGAATTACGCCACGCTGTCGTTCGCATTGGGTCGCCCATGACAACCGCGCCTTGCTTGGGATTGTCCCTGCTGAGCTTCATCGCATTATCATAAAGCATCATCGCCTCGCCCGCGCGTCGGATGATCTGGTTGGTCTCGCGCAGGGACCGCTGGGAAGGAGTATAGCGGAACCGCTCCTCCCAATCCAGCAGGGCGGCGGCCACGTCGCCGTCAACGAAGGCACCTTGCGATTTGAAAAGGCACACATGCACGATAGGGGGATCGGCCAGCCCCCGGCACGATGATCTCGGCACCCAGAACGTCGCGGCGATAGTCAAAATCCGGCGCGAGCAACCCCCCCGCCTCGATCCCGGAGCGGGCGGAAACCGTAGTGACCGAGCCCAACTCGAAGCGCGGAGCGATCGCAACGGTCGGCGCGGTAAAGACCTCGGGTCAGGTGAACGTTGCAGCGCCCGGTTGGCCGGACGCGCGTGTCGCGGGCTGAAGCCGAAAGGCTTCAGTGTGACGCGGTGCCAGGCGGCATGGAGGCCCTTGCAATCTCCGCCACATCGCTGCACGACTCGACATTCCGTGCTGCGGCCAAAAGCCGGTCTGTCGCCTCTGCACCGATCACCAGCGTGCTTTGCCGGGTGAATTTCTCATCAAGGTGCCGGTCACTGAGCGGTTTTTCGGCGCTGCCGATGGCCCGTTCGACATATTTCTGTACGCGGTTGCCATCGGTAAGGGTGACTGAGACATCCACTGATGCCTCATGCATCTGCGGATCGGTTTCGATCTCGATCTTCTCGCGCATCGCAATGATGGCCGGGTCATTGACCATTTCATCGGTAAACGCTGTCGGGGAGCCATCGCCATGCAGCAAGGCGCAGGCGGTAGCGTGGTAGACGCTGAATTTCCCTTCCAGTTCCGTCTTGGGATACCTTCTGCCCGTCAACTCCAGCACCAACGGGTGCGCGCGCAGTTTCACTGAGGTGATGTCGCCCACCCGGTCGCCGAGGTCGGCCCGCAACTGGATACACCCGTCAATCGCGGGATGGATGACGATGCCGCAGGCATAGGGCTTGTAACTGTTCAACGCGGCCTCCCAGCGGGTTCCAAGATCCTCGGTGATCGCGGCATAATCCTGCTTGTCGGACATCACGTTTGCGAAGCCGCGGGGCGCCTCAATTGCGCGTTCGGAGCTGTCATAGCCGGCTTCTGCCAGCAACGCTGACAACATGCCGTTTTGGGCGGCACGGCCAGGGTGGAAGCTTTTGGTCATCGTGCCGAACATCTCCCTCAGCCCCGAGGATTGCGACGCAGCCAGTCCGAAGGCCCAGCACATCTTCTGCGCATCAAGCCCGCTCAGCTTGCCGACAGCCGCTGCCGCACCGAACACTCCGGCCGTTCCTGTTATATGCCAGCCGCGCGTATAGTGGTCAGGGTAGATGCAATTTCCGATCCGGCAGGCAACTTCGCAGCCGGCGATCAGGGCAGTCAGGAAATCTGCGCCGGAAACAGGGCGCCGTTCGGCCAGTGCCAATATGGACGAGGCGACAGGTCCTGCCGGATGGATGACCGTCTTCAGATGAGTGTCGTCGTAATCCAGAACATGCGAAGAAATCCCGTTCACAAGCGCAGCGTGCGCGGGGTCCAGCCGTTCGACCCGGCCCAGGACCGTCGCGATCTTTTCACCGGACAAAGGCATGACCGCTGCCAGCACACGGTCCGTCGTTTCGTGCGAAGCCCCGCCCACTGCGCAGCCGACCCAGTTTACAAAGGTCCGAACGCCTTCGCGCCGGACAGCGGTCGGAATTTCGTCATTTTGCAGATTGACGACCCACTCCGCCAGAATTCGGGTGACTCGTGGCACGCCGAGATTGGCTTCCTGATGATGCATGGTCATGACATTCTCCTGTTGATCCAAAATAGACGGGCCGTCTCCGATTGGGGCCCTTGCCGCGCGAATGATGCCTTACTGCGTCAGCCATTTCGCATGGCACGCGAGCCTGTGATCCGCCCCGGCGAACCCGGTCAGTTGCAATCCGAAGGGCAGACCCCGGACCTGCATCAGCGGCAGGCTGAAGGCTGGAAAGCCAAGCAGTGTCCATGGCTGCAGCAACGTGCGTGAGCCGGTCTGCAGCAGGCCCTTGGGGGCCGGGCCTGACGCGGCGGGCAGGACGACAGCATCATAGCCCGATGAGAGCTGCTGCACGCGCCGGCGCAGATCGTTGCGCGCGGCAAGCATCAGCCGGTAGTCATCGAAAGACACATCTTCCCCAAGCCTGACCCATTCATGCAGGCGCGGTCCGATCTGGTCGGGTGCGGCTGCAATGTAATCGCGAAACCGCCAAAGCATGTCATAGGCGACCATGCGCGGCGATATGTCGGCGACGGTATCAAGTCTTGCGAGGGCGTCGGCCAGCCCGGCATCCTCTGCAGGCTCGACAACGCTGATGCCGCGCGCGCGCAACTCCTCGAGGCACTGTTCGAAAGCCGAGAGGCTTTCGGGATCGAGTTCCTCGAACCCACGCAATCGGGCGACCGCGATGCGGTGCGGCATAATGGCCGCGAGCTGGTCGCTGTCTGGTCCGTGCAGGGCCATCGGGTGCGCCCCCGGCGCAGCAATGGCAATCTGCCGAGCAAGCGCCCATGCTTCATCCACTCGCGCGCCAATCGCACCGAGAGTGTCATGCGTGCGCGATACGGGATGGATCCCATCGTTAGACAGTGCGCCGAAGCTCGGTTTGAAACCCACGACCCCGTTGAAGGATGCCGGGCGCAGGATCGAGCCTTGTGTCTGCGTCGCGAACCCGGCCGGAAACATGCCGCTGGCCGTTCCTGCGGCAGTGCCCGAAGATGACCCGCCGGGCGTATGCGCGGGATCATGCGGATTGGTTGTTGGGCCAGAGCGCCCAAGCGCGAATTCGGTGGTCACGCTTTTTCCAAGAATGACCGCCCCTGACCGACGCGCAGCGGCGACGCAGGCCGCATCGATCTTCGGGCGGTTGCCAGTAAAGTAAGCACTGTTGAGTTCGGTCGGCATGTCGCGCGTGTCGATAATGTCCTTGACGGCGATTGGCATGCCGTCGATGGCCGAGAGAGGCGCACCGGCGCGGTAGCGCGCATCTGCCGCCCGGGCCACTTCCCGCGCGGCATCCAGATCAAGATACGCGAAGGCATGGATCGTGGGTTCCTTGGCGTCGATATTGCCGATGCAGGTGTCAAGATAGGCGCTGGGCGCGCTCTCTCCGGTAATGAAGCTTCGCCGCGCTTGCTGGAAATCCGGCAATCCGGCGGTAAGGGGGCGGGTCATGACGGCTCTCCTGTCAAATTGGTTGGTCGCGTCGGCGTTGGTGCAGGGATGTCACTTGTCTGGCATGTCCAGCACGACCTTGCCCATGACGCGGCCCTCCTCCACCATACGGTGCGCCTCGGCGATCTGGTCTAGCGGCAGGCGTTGTGCGATGCGGTGCGACAGGACACCCGGGCGCAACAGGCCACCGACCGCAGCTGCGATTTCAGCGCCCCGCCGGACATCGAGCCGGTGGATGAACAGGAACCGGATGCTGACATTGCGCTGGCGGAAATCCCGGATCGGCATTCCGGCGCTGTTGCTGGCAGAGCCATAACTGACAATGCGCCCGCCTTGCCCCATGACACGGGCCGCAAAGCCCGCATTATGCGTGGTGTTTACATCAAGGAAATGGTCAATCCCGTTGCCCGCGCTCCAGTACTGCACCAGCGCTTCCGCGTCCGGATCGTTATAGTCGATAACCAGATCCGCGCCGGCCGCGCGCGCGTGCTCAACTTTGGCGGGGCTGGAGACTGATGCGGCAACCCTTGCCCCGCCCAGTTTGGCGATCTGGATGGCGTAATGGCCGACGGCTCCGGCGCCACCGGCCACGAATACTGTCCGCCCGGCGACATGACCATCGCCCATCACGCCATTCCACGCGGTCATCACCGGAACCCCAAGCGCCGCGCCTTCGGCAAAGCTTATAGTGTCCGGCAGGGGCAGGACCAGATGCGCGGGAAGGGCCACGTATTGGGCTGCGGTGCCGAAGGCGCGTTCAAACTGCGCGCTGTGCATCCAGCACCGTTGATCGCGGCGCGCTGCGTCCACACCCGGCCCAGTGGCGACGATCTCGCCCGCGCCGTCATGGTGCGGGATGATCCGTGCGTGGCCCATCTTGCGCCCCGGCGTCCCGCCCCGAACCTTTGTATCGGTCGGATTTACCCCCGATGCGCGGACCCGCACCAACACCTCTCCTGTGGCGGGGATCGGGTCGTCCATATCACTGATTTGGAACACGGCGTCCGCGGGGCCGGTGGTTTCGTAGAAGGCAGCTTTCATGTCTTTCTCCAGTTCGAGGACTGTGCCAGTGGCGCAGCCCCGGTATCAGTTTCGGGCGTCGGGCAGGACGAAGGCGCCATCTGGCAGCGGGGGCACCCAGCTTTGTCGGGCGGCGGCCAACCAGTCCGCAAGGGCGGGGCGCGCGCTGGTCAGTCCCAAAGAGCCATGTCGCAGCGCGATCCAATCAAGCGCTGCGACGAGGGTGATCGTTGTCAGATCGGGCCCGGTGCTCAGCATGCCTGCATGGTCCGACAGGTGGTCCATCGCCCGGTTCATCCGGTCCAGATGGCCCGCCGCCACGGCCTTTGACTGTTGCGCCTCTGGCCGCAGGTTTTCGCGGCGTAGCCCGGCGCCGGCATCTATAAGCCCGTTGCACAGTGTCGCTAGCGCAAGATCGCGAGTGCGGTCCGATTCTGCCGTTGGCAGCAGCCGTCCACCGCCCGCGCAGGCGTCAAGATGCAGGCAGATGATCATCGAATCGAAGATCGCAGAGCCATTGCGCGTTGTCAGAACCGGCATTTGGCGAAGAGGCGTCGCAGCAATGAAGCCCGATGGCGGGTTGGAAAGGTCAACGCCCACGGTGCGTATCTCCTTCCACAGGCCCAACACCTGAGCAGCGATCCGCACCTTGTTCACATATGGAGACGTGGATGTTCCGTAAAGCGTCGTTGTCATGATTTCTGACCTGCGAGTGTGCCGTCAGTCCGGACTCTAGGCGTCAGCAAGGCGCGCTGCCCCAAAGCCAGGGCCAACACCAGCGCGCCCCCTGCCACGACCAGCCCGGCCCAATACCCATGCCCCAGCAGTAGGGGATAGCCGATCCCGGCCGCGCCGCCGCCAATGTAATATGCCGCGATATAGGTTCCGGCGACACCGGACCCCATCGAACCAGCCACCCCTGAGCCCACAGCATGAGTCGCAAAGACCCCGAACAGCACGACGGCAAAGCCTGCAACCAGCATGATGGCCGAATCCAGCGCCATCACGAATAAGCCCAGCGCCGCAATCGCGATGCCGACGCGCGCGGCCTGCAATGTGCCGATCCTGTCGGACAGCCA
Source organism: Paracoccaceae bacterium (assembly GCA_003565055.1). Lineage (GTDB taxonomy): Bacteria > Pseudomonadota > Alphaproteobacteria > Rhodobacterales > Rhodobacteraceae > Roseinatronobacter. The sequence goes on along the minus strand of PXDM01000170.1, from coordinate 4,699 downwards.
GCCGCCACTGCCGGACCCCACGGTCGCCGCCAGATAGACAAAGAATATCCCGCCGATTGCGCCCACCGACATGCCAAGCTCAGTCAGCCGGTAAGGCAGAAGGTTGGACAGAAGCAAATTGACGAACAACAGCGTGGCGCCGAACATGAACAGAGGCCACTGGCGCATCTGGTAAGTGGGGCGTGGCAACTGGACACGGGCCTTGATGCTCAGCAGGACCGGCCCGATCAGCAATGCGGGAAAGTAAACGGCAGTCAGAGCAACAGGTACGCCAAAGGCTTCGATCAACACACCCGTGCTCATCCGCCCCACGGCGGCGCCAATAGCGCTGAGCCCGGTGAAGATACCGACCATCGTAGCGACGCGGCCTGTGAACAACGCGCCCATGGCCGCCATTGCCAGCCCCGGAATGGCCGCAAGCGCCAGCCCCTGTGCGAAGCGTGCCATCCCCCAAAGTGCTATATCTGGTGCCCAGGCGGACGCTATGCCAGACAAACCCCCGATGATGGTGGCAAGCCCCATGAAACGCCCCACATCGCGCGCCCATAGCGGATACAGCACCGAGCCCAGAACCATCCCGAGGATCGGCAAGCTCATCCCGATCCACGCTGATCCGAGGGGTGATCCGAAATGCTGCTCGATGGCGGGCAGCGCCGGCTGGACCGAATACAGCGAGATCGCAAAGACGATTCCGGCAGCAAAAAGGGCGTATTTCAACAGCTTTTCCTTTTCATGGTGGAGGCCTTGTCACTGGATTTGGACAGGTCTGGCGCTGTCACGCCGCAGATGAGGGATTGATGCGGGATGCGCGCCAGATCCTGTACTGAAACAGATAGGCGCCTGCCACCAACGCCAGCCCGACCAAGTCGAGCAGCAGATCACCGGAAATCAGCAGCAATGCCGCAATGAAGGTTCCGATTCGCACAAGGATGCCCGCGCGCCCCAGAAGCCAACCCTGAACCGCGCTGGCCAGCAGGAAGATACCGGCCATGGCTGTCAGGATCGCAAAGCCAATAACCAGTGGATCGCCGACCATGATAAGTGCGGGCGAATACACGAAGGCAAATGGCACGATGAAGGCAGCCAGCCCGATCTTGAACGCCTCGACCGACGTGCGCATCGGCGGCGACCCGGCAATCCCGGATGTCGCGAAAGCGGCCAGTGCGATCGGTGGCGTGATCGCCGACATCACCGAGAAGTAGAACACGAACAGATGTGCAAGAAGCGGGTCCATCCCGGTGCGCACCAGCCCTGGCGCGACAACGGACGCTGCCACCGCATAGGCCGCTGTCGTCGGCATACCCATCCCCAGGATGATCGAGATGAACATTGCCGCCAACAAGGCTGCAAGCTGGTTCTGCTGTGCGATCGAAAACAGGATATACGAAAACCGTCCCCCCAGTCCGGTCAGTGAGATGACGCCAACGATGATCCCGGCGCAGGCGCAGACGGCCACCAGTTGCAGCGACATGCGCCCCCCCATTGACAGCGCGTCCAAGATCACTTTCGGGCTCATGCGCGCGCGGGTCGAAAACCATGTGGTCACAACGACCGCAACCATGGCCAATGTCCCCGAACGGATAATGGAATAGCCCGACATCAGCAGGAAGATCAGGATCAGGATGGGCGCAAGCAGGTAGATTGAGGTCATTAGAGCGCGCAGATCGGGAAGGTCGCTGCGGGGCAGACCGACCAAGCCCTGCTTCAGCGCTTCCTTGTCCACCATCAGATAGACCGAAAAGAAGTACAACAGCGCAGGGATCGTCGCGGCGATCACGATCTGAGTGTAGGGAATCCCCGTGATCTCGGCCATGATAAAGGCACCAGCGCCCATGATCGGTGGCAGGAACTGACCCCCTGTCGAGGCAGTCGCCTCGACCGCAGCGGCAAAGCGCGCCCGGTAGCCAACGCGCTTCATCAGCGGAATGGTCAGCGACCCTGTCGCGACGGCGTTGCCCGCAGACGTGCCGTTGATCATGCCCATCAGCCCTGAGGCGATGACCGCAACCTTGGCCGGCCCGCCGCGCGACCGTCCGGCCAGTGCAAAGGCCAGTTGGACGAAATAATTCCCCACACCCGAGACCTGAAGGAATGCAGCGAACACGATGAACAGCACGAGATAGGTGGACGACGCCGCCAGGATGACCCCGAACACGCCCTCATTACCATACAGATAGCTAATCAGGCGGCTATACGAATAGCCACGATGTTCCAGCAAGCCTGGCAACATGTTGCCGAACAGGCCATAGGCGATGAAGATCAGCGCCAGCACCGGTAAGATTATACCCGATGTGCGGCGGGTGAATTCCAGCACCAGAAAGATACCGATTGAGGCGAAGATCACGTCATTGGTGTTAGGCAGAGCGCCGACCCGGAAATAAAGGCCGCTCAGGTTCTGATACAGGTAGTAGCTGCACCACAGCGCCGCGACGGCAAATGCAAGGTCGAGCGGATTTACCCGCGCTGCGCCGCGCCAGCCGGAGTAGATGATGAAGGCTATTGCGCTGCCCACGCTCAGATGGAGACTGCGAAAGATCCACGGGTCAATCGGCTGGATGTTCAGCACATACAAATGAAACAGGACGTATCCGGCCGAGATAAGGGTGATTACCAGCGCGACGCGATGCGAAAATGATCGCTCGCGCAAGCTCGCATCGGGCAGTTCGGTCGAGTCTGGCTGTTGCTCAGAAACTGACTTTTCAGGGGTGGCCATGATACATTGTCCTTGGACCAAGGATAGCTGCCCGCCCGTCCTGGACGGGCAGCTTCGTCTGTCTTCGCGATCTTCTGGTTGATGCGGAGATCAGTCCATTTCCGGGGGATAGACATGCTCGCCAAGTTCGATCCCGATCTCTTCATAGTAACGGATCGCACCGGGATGCAGATATGCGAAACTGTTGCGACCGATATTCTCGGCCAGCGTTTCGGCGGCTGACGAATGGGTCTGGACCATGGCCTCGTTGTTTTCAAGAACAGTCTTGACCATGTTGTAGACGAAATCAGCATCCAGATCCGCGTGGGCCACTGCAAAATTCCACATGCCGATGGTCGGGAGGTCTTCGTCAAAGCCTTCATAGGTGCCTGCGGGGATCACTTCGCGCCCGACAAAGGGATAGGTATCTTCCAACTGTTCGATCTGTTCATCGGTGAAGGCAAACAGGCAGCTCTCGCGTTGAGCGCGGACTTCCTGCACGGCAGGGACTGGCAGGCCAGCCGCCGTCATCATGTGGTCAAGCAGGCCGTCCATAAGCTGCCCAGCCTGATCGCCAGTTCCGCCCGGTTGAAGGGTCGCTTCAATCCCGACTTCGGGAAGGAAGATCGGCAGATAGGTGCCGGGTGTGCTTGCAGCAGGGCCGATGCCAAGCCGCGATCCGACCACATCTTCGATCGAACAGTCACCCTGAGGCGCAAGCGTGATGCCATGGAACGGTGTCATGAACATCGGAAACAGGATGCGGAAATCGCGACGTTCCTCGCCGCCGGTCCAGTCTGCAGTGCCGGTCCAGGAATCATAGAGCGGCCCGGTCGTGACGAGGCCGATATCCAACTGTCCCGCATCCACAAGGGCAATGTTCTGACTGGGCCCTGCGGTCACCTCAACACTGACGGGAATCCCGGTCGCGTCCTGAAGCACGGTCGCAATCGCGCCGCCATAGACATAGTAGGTGCCGCCAATCGCGGATGTCCCGATGTTAAGCGAGCTAGGCGATTGCGCACTGGCGCCCAGTGGAATGCTGGCCGCAACGAGCGCGGCAAGACTGGTGCTCCCAAGCGTTTTCATTAGTGTCATGATAGTCTCCTCCGTGGGTTTGGCTGGCGCATGCGCGTCAGCAAGGTAGTATCGGTAATGGCGTGCCGAGGCGTCGTAGTCCTCCTCCCTTAGGTCGGCAGCACATTGATCGGTGTACCTGTGCAAAACGCATTGATGTTCTGCTCGCAGATACTCAGGAATCGGTGGATCGTGTCTTGAGAGGTCCAGCCGACATGCGGGGTCAGGATTACATCGTCCCGACTGCGCAAGGGGTGATCCGAAGGCAGCGGCTCCGGATCGAAAACATCAAGGCAGGCGCCGCGCAGATGCTTGCTATCAAGCGCCGCGATCAGGGCGTCGGTATCCACGATTGCGCCGCGCGCAGTGTTGATCAGAAGTGCGGACGGGCGCATCCGGGCAAGCAGCGTGGAATTCATCAGACCGCGTGTCGTATCCGACAGGGGAAGATGGATGCTCAGCACGTCGCAACTGGCAAGCAGCGTGTCCATGTCTGGCGCAACGACAACGCCGTCGGGCACGTCAGCAGCGGTCAGGCTGCGGGACCAGGCCATCACATCCATTCCCAGCGCCTGCGCCGGACTGACAACGGCGCGGGCGGTTGAGCCGAACCCCAGAAGGCCAATTCTCTGTGTGCCGCTGTCACGACACAGCATTGATTGCCACCCTCCCGCGCGCAGCAACCTGTCGCCGCGCACGATGTGATGATCATGGGCCAGCATCATGCCGATCACGAGTTCCGCGACAGATGGCGATGACCCCCCTGGAGTCAGGGTCACAATCGCCCCCAGCGACCTGACGGCCGCAAGGTCGATATGCGCCGCACCGCCGCCGGTCTGCGCGATCAGTTTCAACTTGCTTGCCCCTGCCAGTTCGCGCGCGCCAAGGCGGGAGCGTTCGCGAAAAGGGATCAGGATATCGGCTTCACTG
>PXDM01000400.1 GCA_003565055.1 Paracoccaceae bacterium | reverse complement strand
TCTCGGGAATGCGGATCACCAGCCAATCCATGGCATCGTCTTCGGTCAGTATCTCAAGCCGATAGGGGCCCACAATGCGCAAATCCGTTTGCGCCTGTGCCGCCGCGATGGCCTGAGGCGAGATCGCTTGCGCATGTTGCGACAAAGCATGGTGATAGAGCTTGCGCAGATTAGGCGCACCGCGCATCGCCTGCTCTATCCTGAAATCCGACACGCTTGTGTCGCGGGCAGCATATGACATGATCGCCGCGGCAGAAATCAGCGGTGTGGCCTCAAGGGCAGGGGCATTTCGCAACTCTTGCAGTGCTGCGAAAGCGGCCTCTTCTTTTTCGCTTTGACGGCTCATGCGACGCCCTCCTGATCTGTGTTGGTGTAGAGCGCGGTCAATTTCAGTGCAAAACCAGCGCGATCCTGGTCCTCGTGCTCTGCAAGGGCGTCGCGCCGCCGCGCGTCAAGAACTCGGCGCACACCCGTCAGCATCGTATGCAGAGCAAGAAGCGCCTCACTCTGGTAAAGCACAGACTCGCGCAGGTCTTCAGGTGCCATGTCAGCAAGAGATTTGCGCCGCAGCATAGTGTCGATCCGTTTTTGTCGTCTTGCATCCCATCTGGACCGTGCAAGCGTGCTTTCGTCCTTCGGGGCGGTGACCGCGTGAATCAGATGCAGACAATCTTCGACTGTCTGCGCAAGGGCATCGATCTGTTCCATCATATTGGCAAAACGCGCCGCTGCCGCCAGAAGTGCGTCGATATCCGGCGGGGCATTCTTGTGCATTCGCAGGGCCTGGATGACCGCGTTCTGCACTGGCGCACAGGTCAGAGCGAGCAGGGCAGACCGTGGAAAGCGCGCCAGCGCTTCGACCTGATCCGCGATCAGCCGACAGTTTTCGCGCTCGGTTGCGAGCATTAGCTTCGCATTTGCATTTTCGAGAGTGGCCAGATGCATGACGATGGATGCAGTGACCATTTCTGCATCCTGTTCGGCCATATCTGTCGAGATGTCGCTATCGGGCATGTCTGCGCTCTGGCTCAACGCCAGAGGGTGCGCCCAATAGGCTGCCGTCACTTGTGCCTCTGCATAGTCAGCCAACCCGTTCAGGACAGTCGAATATCGTGTCAGGAAATCGCGCCGGCCCGTGAGAACCCAGAATTCCAACGCATCCCCGTCGCGTGGCTCCGGAGCCGCAGAGCGACGGTTCTTCAGAAAACTACGTATTGCCGTAAAGACATTGTGGTGGCGTGTTTCCGGAATGACCTGGCTTCGATACGCGTGTAGCAATGACGAAAGCTTGCGCGTCAATGCGCCAATCCGTTCCGCTTTGTTTGTGTGGTTGGCAAGCAATCCGGAGAGTGCCGCGAAGTCGTCGGAATCGCGCAGGGCAACAGAAATCATGAAATCAAGAAATGCCCTGTCCTCGTGGCCGAGGGCCACGCTGTCTGGGGCCAGCAGTGCAAAGAGATCACGCTCACCCGTGGCGACGAGTTTGCGCGCCAGATGGAAGAGTGGCGCGTCCCGATTGCCTTTGACCAGCCCACAGACCTTCAGAGCAAGCCTGCGGGCCTGATCTGCAGTCAGATCATGTGCATCGCGCACAGATTGTAGATCCGCCGAAAGCTGACCTGTCTGTGCTGTCGCAAGCTGTTGTGTCATGTTCTGATCATCAGGTGCAGTTGCGGTCTGGTCAATCCAGGACGGTGGATATTTCGACCCGTCGGTTCTCGGCGGCTTCCGGGCGATCAGGAAACAGAAGCTGGCGTTTGCCACGTCCTTCCACGGCGAGACGCTGGGGCGGCACTGCAAAATTCGAGATCAGGTGATCCCTCACAGATTTTGCGCGCAAGAGCGAAAGATTGTCGTTGAAGGCATCGCTTCCAATCGCGTCCGTATGCCCCACAAGTCGGAACTGTTCGTCTGCCAGTTCGGGCGAGAGCAGAGCTGAGGCAAGGTTGGCCAGAAGGCCATGGGCTTGCGGGGAAATCGTCGTCGAGTTGTAGTCGAAGGTTACCGCCATATCGACTCGCGGGACGATGACGATGCTTCTGGTCCGGATGCCAGTGCTTGGCGGCGGGGGAAGCAGCTTGATGAATTCGTCTGTGTCCATCTCCTGAACCGGAGCTGTCTGACTGGCGCCCCCGGCAGGCAAGAGAAGGACAATTGGGATGAGGAAAAGCTTCTTCATCAGGATCGAAATCATGAATTCTCTCCAATCAGCACAAAAGGCGCCCAATAGAACGGATGCTGTGTTTCTTGGCGCGAGAGCATCGCGACTTGCGCCTGCTTGATTGAGGCCGCGCGCGTCAGAATCGGATCGCGCAACAGTGATGCGATGGTATCAAACATCAGCTGTGGTGTCTCCAGATCATCGATCAGCCAATGCGTTACCAGAAGCGACTTGGCTGGCCCAGGCAAAAAAAGGCACGCGCAGGGTAGCGCGATGGAACCGGATCGTCAGCAAATTCTGCGATCCGGTATCGCCAGCTGCTGCCTTATTGCGGCGCTGGAAGGCGGGTGCGGTAG
>PXDM01000466.1 GCA_003565055.1 Paracoccaceae bacterium | reverse complement strand
TGAAATGCCCACATGCTGGATCTCGGCCTTCGCGCCCACGATCAGGCTCGACGGGCCGTTCTGCAGGTCCGGCAGGCCGGATTTATAGGCCGCATCGGCGCGGAACTCTGCCGGATAGTCGCGGTTGAGCACCGGATAGCCTGCGGCCGGCAGGAGGCTCGTGACCGACTGCTCCACCTCTGCGCGCTCGGCCTCGGGGGCTGAGTCGGTGAAACGGCGAAGGAGGTCCAGCGCGGCCTCGGCCTCGGCACGCGACGGGGGCTGACTGAGATCAGACACATGCAAATTCATTGTGGGATTTCCTTCCTGTCTGCCGCTATAGAGATAGGCAGTGGTTTTTGCTTTTCCACAACATTACGTGCGGGGCGCGTGATCAGATCATATCGAGCCCGGCGCGCAGATCCGCGATCAGATCCGCCACATCTTCGAGCCCGACCGACACGCGGATCAGCCCCGGCGTGATCCCCAGTGCGATTTTCTGATCCTCGGGCAAGCGCTGATGCGTGGTCGTCGCCGGATGGGTCGCAATCGTACGCGCATCACCGAGATTGTTCGAAATCACGATGATCTGCAGCGCATTAAGCAAGCGAAACGCGGCCTCCTTGCCCGCGGCCACATCAATCGCGAGCACGGTGCCAAAGCCCTCCATCTGCGCCTCGGCAATCGCATGTTGCGGATGCTGGGGCAGCCCCGGATAGAGCACGCGGGCGAGCTTGGGATGGCCCTGAAGCGCCTCGGCAATGGCCTGCGCCGAGGCCGCTTGCGCCCGCACGCGCAGGTCGATGGTGGTGAGCCCGTTGAGCATGATCCAGGCATTGAAGGGCGAGAGCGCGCCGCCTGTGTGCTTCATGAAAGGCTCAAGCGTGCCGCGAATGAAATCGCGCGTGCCACAGACCACGCCGCCCAAAGCGCGCCCCTGCCCGTCAATATGTTTGGTCGCGGAATAGATGATCACATCGGCGCCCATCTCGGCGGCGCGGCTGAAAACGGGGGTCGCGAAGACATTATCGACCACCACGCGCGCGCCGACGTCATGCGCGAGGGCCGCGACCGACCGCAGGTCGATCACTTCCAGCGTGGGGTTCGACACGCTCTCCAGAAACACCGCCGTCGTATTGTGTCGGATCGCCGCGCGCCATTGCGCGAGATCCGTGCCATCGACAAAGGTCACCTCAACCCCGTAGCGGCTCAGCACATTCTCAAGGATATAAAGGCAGGACCCGAACAAGGCACGCGATGAGACCACGTGATCCCCCGCCTTGAGCATGGCGAGCAGTGCGCCCGAGACCGCCGCCATGCCCGAGGCCGTGGCGAAAGCGTCCTCAGTGCCTTCGAGCGCCGCGATGCGGTCCTCAAAAACGGCAACGGTCGGGTTTCCATAGCGCGCATAGATGAACTCATCCGCGCCCAGATCGAGAAACCGCGCCTCCGCGGCTTCGGCGCTGGGATAGACGAAGCCTTGCGTCAGATAAATCGCCTCGGCCACCTCGCCATATTGGCTGCGCCGCGCGCCGTGATGCACGAGTTTCGTGCGCTTGCCCCAATCCTGTGTCATTCAGCCCCGACCCTTTCGGCCATGAAAAAACCCCCGGACCAGAAATCGGTCGGGGGCGCGGCCCTGACCTCTTTAGCGGCATGTTTAACGTGGCCCGCAATCCGGTTACAAAGCGCCACGGGCCTTATGGCCACAAACATCGGCTAGGCATTTTTGCGGGTCAGGTCAAGATGCAACTGACCGCCGACGCGCAGCACGCCCGATGCCACCAGCATCGGGCAGCGCCCGCGAAGCGTGCAAGGGCGGGTGGGTGGGGCACGCTGAGCGGGCGCTTTTCCCCGTCCGCGAAATCAGGCCACATTCTCCAAAGCGACTTGCGGCACGACGCCCAGCGCATGGCACACATCGCGGGTCAGATGCGGGCTGTTGAGCGTGTAGAAATGCAAATCCTCCACCCCCTCGCGCACCAGCTTGTCGCAAAGCTCGGTGCAGAGCGCAGTCGCCAGCATTTCCTCGCGCCCGTCACGCTTGGCCTTCTCGAACGCCTCGTCGAGCCAGGCCGGCACGGATGCCCCGGTCGCCAGCGCGAATTTGCGAATGCCGGTCCAGTTGCCGATCGGGATGATGCCCGGAATGATGCGCCCGGTGATCCCCTCAGCCGCACAGCGGTCGCGGAAGCGCAGGAAGGTCTCCGCCTCAAAGAAAAACTGCGTGATGGCACTGTCCGCCCCGGCTTCGAATTTGCGCTTGAGCCAGCGCACATCGGCCAGATCATCCGCTGCATCCGGGTGCGGCTCAGGATAGGCCCCCACGCGCAGCTTGAAATGCCCGGTCGCGGCCAGCGCCTCGATCAATTCGACCGAATGCGCGAAGCCTTCGGGATGCGGCGCAAACCCTCCCTGCCCTTTCGGCGGATCGCCCCGCAGCGCCACGATCTCGGTGACACCCGCCTGTGCGTAGCTCTCGGCAATCGCCAGCGTCTCGGCGCGGGTCGCATCGACGCAGGTCAGATGCGCGGCCACATT
>PXDM01000127.1 GCA_003565055.1 Paracoccaceae bacterium | reverse complement strand
TGTGTGAAAGGTTTATGGGCATCTCGCCCGAGGACCCCGAGGCGTTCCTTCTTGCGCTCAATGAAGAGCACATCTGTACGACAATATACCCTGACACGCTTGAGACTCTTGAGAATCTGAAAAGCAAGGGGTATAAATTGGGCATAATAAGCAACTGCACGAGCCTGGGCAACCCCACACGGGCGCAGGAATTAGGCATAAGCAGATACATGGATGCGGAAATATACTCAAGAGACGTCGGCTTCAGGAAGCCCTGCATTGAGATATTCCAAGCTGCGCTGAAAAAGCTGGGTGTTGAAGCGGAAAACGCCGCCATGGTCGGCGACTCCTACAATGCGGACATAGCCGGGGCAGCCAACGCGGGCTTTGCATGCACTGTGCTAGTCGAAAGAGAAAAATGCCCAATCACAGGAGTGAAGCCGGACCACACCATCCGCCAGCTGTCGGAATTAACAGGGATATTCTAGCCAAGCCTGTACCCTATTTTTTTAAGAAGCTTCCGCCTTTCCTCCCTGGTTTCAGGGTCCTCTATGCATGTGGGGGAGCCGCCGTCTATCACGCTGGCAATGCCCTTTCACTGGGCAGTGGTTATGGTTATAACCTGCAGGGGGTTTGCTGTTGCGGCATATATGCTGCACACGCCGTGGACGTTCTGCAAATCGTTGAGCACGTTGACTGGAAATGCGCCCTCTATTATGCATACAAAAACATGCCCTGCGCCAAGAAGATGGCATAGCTCGCCTGCCTGCTTCTCGAGCCTATCGTCGTTTCCGGATGTCCTTGTGATTTTCATCCCGCCGTCGTTCATTGCAGTGCCAACCTTTATGTTCGGCGCGCTTGCAATCAGGACGCGGGCGATGTCGTCTGTTGTCTTCAGGGAGAAGTTCGCCTGGCCGAGTATTATCTCCTGCCCCTTTTCAAGATCGATGCCTATCTCTTCAAAATCCATTCGCTCACCTTTTTCCATGCCTCTTCGTGGACATCATTTATCTCTTTTGATGCGTCTATCCTGGCCCATGCCGGGCTTGTGGGTATTTTCCCCTCGAGCATGTCGAGGTATACCTTTCTCACCTTAACAAGGTATTTCAGGTTCCGCTCGTTCCTGTCCTTCCGCTTCTTGCGGGAGTAGGATACCCTTGGATCCAGGTCCATGAGCAGCACATAATCCGCAGGCAGGCTCATGGAATCTATGTCAAAAAGCCATTTCAGGGAGATGCCTGCCGCATACTGGAAGGCTATGTTGCTGTAGATGTACCTGTCTGAGAGGATTATCTTTCCCTGGCCGAGCCATTTCTGTATTTTCTTGTAGTGCTGCCTCCTGTCGGCTGCGTAGAGAAGGGATGCTGTCTCGCGGTCGATGTCGTATTCCTCGAAAAGGAAGTCCTTTATCGCCTTTCCAATCGGCGCCTTGTAGTCTGGGAATTCGATTATCTCGGGCTTTTTCCCCTCTTTTTCCAGCCTGTCTGCAAGAAGATGCATCTGCGTCTCTTTTCCAGACGCGTCTATGCCCTCGAATACTATGAATGTCCCCCGCATGGATTACACTACTGCATAGAGGTATATAATATATGGTGCAGGGAAAGAACGCCAAGACAGAATATTTCGCAGCCCGGCAGAATCCCGGAACTAGGGCCCATAGCTTTGCTCGGCAAACCCTGGCCCATACACAGTGTAGTTGCAGCCCGCCGGGACTGCAAGCGTCTTGCTGTAGAACGTGCCGGACGCCGTGTCCTCGAAGAACGGGTTCTCTTCTGGAAGGCAGGAGCTGTTGAGATAGATGTTTGTAAGCGTCTCCTGGGAGTTGATTGTGAAGGTCAGCGTCGGGCTTACGGAAACGTAAGTCAGCTGGAACTTTTCCAACACGGGCGTAACGGACCTGTCGGCTGTTGAAAGCTCCAGGAAATATCGTGCATATTGTGCTGTTGTGGGTATGTTTGTATCGGAGTTGTTTACTGGTTCGGGTACCCATTCAGAGGTGTCGTTGCTGAACTGCAGTTCAAGGAATAGTTCTGTTGCAGGATTGGTGTCCTCTTCCCAAGAGACGCTGGTGAAATTCGCTGGCGTGAATTTTGTGTCCAGGTAGGTGGAGGTGAAGGTTCCTAAGACAGGGTAGCCTGTTTCAGAGCCGGTGACTGGGGTGGGGATGTGGCTATTTTCGGTTGTATTGTCGCCCAGCTGGCCGTGTTCTTCGTTCCTGCCACAGCAGTACATTCCTGTTTGATTGGTGGCGCAGGTATGTGGACCGCCTGCGGATATCTGAATGGAGTTGCCGATGCCATGCACTTGGACAGGAATTTTGCTCATAGAACCGCTTTCCTTGTTATCACCGAGCTGGCCGTCGACATTGTTTCCCCAGCAGTACATTCCTGTATCGTTGGTGGCGCAGGTGTGCCAGCCGCCTGCGGATATCTGGGTTGGTTTGCCGATGCCATGCACTTGGACTGGGATGCGCCTAGTTGTGGTGGTGTTGTCGCCGAGCCTGCCGCCGGCGCCCCAACAGTACATTCCTGTCTCGTTGGTGG
>PXDM01000038.1 GCA_003565055.1 Paracoccaceae bacterium | reverse complement strand
TCGGGATCGAATCCATCAGCGCATCGACAATCCCGGTGACCGTATTCGTCGCACCCGGGCCAGAGGTCACCAGCACCACGCCGGGTTTGCCGGTCGAGCGCGCATAGCCCTCGGCCGCATGAATCGCGCCCTGCTCATGCCGCACGAGAATGTGGCGGATGTCGTTTTGCTGGAACACCTCGTCATAGATCGGAAGCACCGCGCCGCCCGGATAACCGAACACCACATCCACGCCCTGATCCTTCAGGGCCTGCACCACCATTTTCGCTCCGGTCATCTGACGTGTCATATCATGCTCCATCCACCGTCATCTCAATCGCGCTTTACCGTTGTCTCGGGCAATAAAAAAGCCCCCGTTTCGTTGGGGGCGCATGGGGTTTCATCTGGCGATCCGTTACCGGCCCATGCGCGTCTTTCCCACTACGATTACAAGAGAGCCCGTCATTCCCGCTCACCATCGGTTACAGCCGGATAGGTAAGCTGCGGAAAGAAGCGCGTCAATGGAAAGTTGGAGGGCATTGCGCAAAACCAGAGGCAATCTTTGCGATTATTGCGCAACCCGGCCTCAATAAAACACTTTACAAAACTATTTTTCTAGTTATGTAGATGTGTATGTCTGACTCCCACGACACAACTGCTCTCGCGCTCTCTGCCCTTGGCCATCCCGCGCGGCTCGCTCTGTTTCGTCTGCTTGTGCGCGCCGAACCGGATGGGCTTAGCGTGAACGAAATCGCCGCGCATCTGGATATCCCACTCTCGACCCTCGCTCATCATCTGCGCAGCCTCAAGCAGGCAGGGCTGATCACGCAGACGCGCGACGGGCGCGAGACGCAGACCCGCGCCGATCTCCAAACCCTTCGCGGCGCGCTCAATTTCGTAATCAGCGAATGCTGCAAAGGTGTACCATCCCTGCCCGCATCACAGGAGTCTTGCCAATGACTGACCAGTCACAACCGAATCCGGGTCCGTTCTTTGCGGGCGCACAGCACATTTGGCGGCGCGAAAAACCATGGCTGGCCTTCGTCGCGATCTTGCTTTTACTGACTGTGTTTGATGCAGGTCAGGTCACGCCGAGCATTGGAAAAGTATCAAGCGCGCTGGTTTCTATAGCCCCGTTCCTGTTTGTCTCGATCCTGATTGCAGCATGGGCAGGTGCCACCGGCGCGGATAATCTTATTGCCAAGGCGTTCACCGGGGCACCCGCAATGATGATCCTGATGGGAGCGTTGGCCGGTGGACTATCCCCCTTTTGTTCATGCGGGGTGATTCCACTGATTGCAGCGCTTTTGGCTATAGGAGTGCCCCTGGCGCCCGTGATGGCTTTCTGGTTGGCGTCGCCGCTGATGGACCCTTCAATGTTCGTGCTTACCGCAGGTGTGCTGGGTCTTGAGTTTGCAATTGCCAAAACGCTGATCGCTGTCGCCATGGGTATTATAGGCGGCACCGTAGTGCACTTGCTCATGAAAAGCGGGGCATTGGTTGATCCGCTGCGCGAGGGGATCGGCAATGGTGGCTGCGGTGGCACGAAAGTACGCAACCCCAAGCCGCCTGTCTGGGCTTTCTGGACGGATGCGGCACGCATGGCTAAATTCCGCACGGAGGGAACGAAAACCTTTCTATTCCTGTTGAAATGGCTTTCACTCGCGTTTCTGCTGGAAAGCCTGATGCTTGCCTATGTTCCTGCCGAACTGGTGACGCAAACTTTGGGCGGGAATGGCGTGTTACCGATTGTCATTGCCACGTTGGTCGGTGTTCCAGCTTATTTCAACGGCTATGCCGCGCTACCGCTGATCGGCACACTAATGGAACAGGGCATGCAGTCTGGCGCGGGCATGGCCTTTCTTATCGCAGGTGGCGTGACCTCGCTCCCTGCCGCGATTGCGGTCTGGGCGCTGGTGAAGTTCCGGGTTTTTGCGCTTTATATTGCGATTTCGCTTGGCGGTGCCTTTGTAACAGGGCTGGTGTTTCATCTCTGGACGCTGATGTAACGTATTACAAATTCGAGGTTGTTGGGCGCAGGGCCTAAACCTTGCGCCCATTGCGCTGCAATGATCTACTGGTTGCGTATTTCACCCCAGAAGAATCGAGCAGCCGATGAGTGATCTTTTGCAGAACACCGAGTCCTATGATGCCGCCTCTATCGAAGTTCTGGAGGGACTGGAGCCGGTGCGCAAGCGTCCTGGCATGTATATCGGCGGCACGGATGAGCGCGCGCTGCATCATCTGGTTGCCGAGGTGCTCGACAATGCGATGGATGAAGCCGTCGCAGGCCATGCCAACCGCATCGAGGTCGAGTTGCACGCGGATCATTCCATCACCATTCGCGACAACGGCCGTGGCATTCCGATCGACCCGCATCCAAAATTCCCCGAGAAATCGGCACTGGAAGTGATCCTCTGCACGCTCCATGCAGGCGGGAAGTTCAGCGGCAAGGCCTACCAGACCTCTGGCGGGCTGCATGGCGTGGGCGCGTCGGTCGTCAATGCGCTCTCGGACCATATGCGCGTCGAGGTCGCCCGCAATC
>PXDM01000327.1 GCA_003565055.1 Paracoccaceae bacterium | reverse complement strand
TATTGCAGCGTAATACTGAAGACATCTTCACTGAAAGAATTTACTTCTGGCAGGTATTTTCCCCATAACCTTTGGATTGCAGGAAGAATTTGAACTCTTCATCCAGAAGCGCTGGTCTATTGAATTGCTGCAAGTGCATATCCGGCGAAGAATTGATCTCTACAACCTTCAGACCATCTGGCGTTGGGCTGACGTCAACCCCTGCGTAGTCAACAAAAAACAATGTATCAATGATATCCTGGAGGGCTTCTTTCTTGCGGTCCCAGTCAGGAATCTGCACCCCTGAAATAATCTGGTTTGTTCCGGGGTGGTCATCGCGGAAAAGAATGTCACCATCGGGTACGATAACACGTGACATTATCCCAGTCTCTAGATTCACCTCACTAGCGCACCCACCTTTGCTGATATTGTCAACAACCGAATCGATCGCACCAAAGCGGTGGATTACCCGGAAAATTGTATTCCGGCCTTGTCTGTTTTTATAGAAAATCAAACGGTATGTATTAAGCGTAGACGGGTTTATCTGTTTTGCATAATCCTCATTTTCTATCACAGAACTGATTACGAGACGGGCATCATTTTTAATTCTGACGAGCACGTATTCAGCATTATCTGTTATGTCGATGCCTTCACCCATGGACAGATTAACTGGCTTCACAACAAGCTTGCCATGCTGTGCCAGTTTATTTTCCATAAGTGTCTCTGCCTGGTATCTATGAAGAACTGGCCGCCCGCTCTCACAGACGAATCTGACTTTTCCGTCATCTATTGCGCAATAAAAATCGGGTAGATAATGGGGCTTGGTCGCAAAAACTATTGGAAGATAGCGCTTGTCTGAAATAAGGCTTGAGAACTTTCCGTTTATAGGGTGGATATCCTTATAATCTTTATCATTTACATAGGCATCAATGCCATATTTTGCAAAATCATACCAAAGATCCGCACCAGCTAAAAACCCAAGGTTGAAGAGCTCTTTAGTTCGTTCTGAAGAAACGCGTGGATCTGTTCCCCGCGTTTCATAGAGCTCTGCAAAGAGATCTTTTCTCATTGGGTCATACCCGAAATGGCGGTCTGTTCAGTCAGACGTCACTATGCCTGATCCTTTCCCTTGCAAGCCGCACAGTCTCGACCAGACAATCATAGAACCCGTAGGCGGATGTTTCCCGGA
Source organism: Paracoccaceae bacterium (assembly GCA_003565055.1). Taxonomy (GTDB): domain Bacteria; phylum Pseudomonadota; class Alphaproteobacteria; order Rhodobacterales; family Rhodobacteraceae; genus Roseinatronobacter. The sequence continues at coordinate 10,224 of PXDM01000327.1, read as the reverse complement.
TATGCTCGGCATAGGCGAATTGCGACTGCGTCACCGCCGCCGCCTCGGCCGGATCGGCAAGCAGCCGCGCCGCCATCCCGGCAATGCCGGCCACATCCTCTTCCTCGAAGACAGTTTCGGGCGGCTGGCGACCCGAGGCATCGGAATTGGCAAAAGTCAGCACCGGCACCCCGCTGCGTCGCGCCATGCCCGCGCCGCCGGCCCCGCCCTTGAAGCCGGGCAATTGCACGAAAAGCGTGGCATCTGTGACGAATTCGCGGAATGCATTGATCTCCATGACCGGCAGGACTGACAGACGTTCTTCCTCCACATATTTCTGCAAAAGCGGCACATCCGCGACAAGCTGCGCGGGGTTGTCCGCGCCGACGAAATTCCAGACCACATCCGGGTTCCTGTCAAGAACCTGCAAGAGTGTCCGAAGATCGTTTTCAGGCAGATCGCGCATTCGCGTGTCAAACCGCGCCCCTGCCAGCGCCGAGACGACATAACGCGGAAGTGGCTTTTCCTTGGGCGTCTTGATGCGTTCGTCGCCATCGGGAAGGGTGGGATAGGTTTGCACGCGAATGGTTGCGGCACCCGGATCGCCGACCAGTTCATGCGGGCCGCGGGGCAGGATCATGTCAACCTGATCATCGATGGAATTGTCCACCCCGAGGAAGAACAATGCCGAGGGCATATAGGGAAACAGCGCGTGGCGGATGATGCGGCTGTCATTCGAATAGCGCCCGTGCCCGCCCGCATAGGCAATCAGATCCGGTTTGAGATCAAGGATTTCCTTGCAGCTGTTCACGACACCTTCCAGCCCGTAGGAGCGCTGAAAGATCAGATGGAAGCGCTGGCCGAAATGGTCGCCAACAGTCTTTTCCGCATAGCTGTAGGTGTAGTCATTGCCGTCGAAATCGATCCAGGATCCGATATTGGGGCGGGTCACTGCAAAGCGTTCATTGGTGATGACCACGAAGATTTCCAGATCCGGCATCCGGTCAAGCAGGCTGCGTGACATAGTGAAAACGACGCGGGAATGCAGGTGGAAATCCGACAGTTTCAGAACATCCAGACACATGATGATCCGGCGCGGCTGGTCTGCTATGTCCAGTGTCGCAGGCATTGGGTGGGTGTCTGACAGGCAGAACCGCACATACCGGCTCAGAACATCCAGAACCAGTCTGTCCTCCTGATAGATCGAGGTTGATCCGAGCGATTCCGTGATCCGGCTGACAACTTCGATGAACTGTCGGCTTGCGCCCTGTTCGACCAGTTGCAGGGCCAGATGACATCTGGCCGATCGCAGCCCCAGATTGGCGCGGGCCAGCAAGGGGCCGCTGTTTTTGCCATGCTGCAGCATGTAGCGGCCCTGTTGGTTATTGGATGGCTTCGCCAGGGCTGCGGCCATCTGCCAGCGTTCTGTCGCGCGCTGGTAATCGCCTTTCAACTCGGACAGGCGGGCCAGAAGCATATGTGCCTCGCTATCGCCTGTCACGTTCCGGCGCAGTTCAAGCAGCGTGGTTTCCGCCGCTTCATGATCCCCGTCCTCGATCATGCCCTGGGCGATCATGATCATCCGGTTGCGCACCGGAAGATAATCGCGCGCGGCATCAAGTCCCCCGCTGGTCCTGAACTTCTGCCACCAGCGCGACAGGGCGGCTGACCAGTCCTGTTGCAACCAATGCATTCCGTCGATCATCTGTTCCAGCTGGACAAGATGTTTGCTCACCCAGATGTCATCCAGCGGCGACATCAGCTCTGCTGCCATCGCGATTTCGCGGGACTGGATCAGCCGCTGGCTGATGCGATAGGCCACACGCTGCCCTGCATCCCAGTCAGGATGCAGGCTGCAGACCAGATGCATGATGCCTGCTGCTTTCTTGACCTGTCCGGCCTTGAACTGGACGTTTGCTATCTCGACGGATTTGACACGCAGTTTGCGCGCCAGCCCCGGAACGGCGGGCACGAACCAGGCTTGCAGGGCCCAGGCCTCTTCCAGCGCCCCGGTCTGCAGCAACCCCTCGAAACAGGTGGTTATTTCCGTGGCGACAATCGCAGCAAGATCGCCCTGAGGCAGGGGTGATCTGCCAGCCTTTTCAATAAGAAAGCTGATGAAAGCCTGCCGGCCAGCTGTCCTGTCCTGCACCATCCTGGCCAGAATGATCTGCAGTCTCAGGCGCTGCGCCTCTGTCCAGCTGACCGAGATGCCTGATAAAAGCCGCAGTATCGCATGACCACGCCCGGCCTTGTACAGTTTCGTGGCAATGCTCAGGGCCGCCTTGCGCAGTTCCGGTTTTTCTGCGGTCTGGACCAGAGATTGCAATATGCGCAGGCTCAGCGCCTTGTTTCCTGCCTCGAAAGCCGCATCAGCATGTCTTGCAAGCAATGCAGCATAATTCTGGTTGAAACCGGGGCTGCGGCGATTGATGGCAACAGCGATCTGATCTGCCTGGTCAATATCGCCCCCAGCGCAGAGCTGGTCACAGATATCAAGGAATGCTTTCGTGACCTGTGTCCGGATCCAGCCTGGTTTGTGGTATTCGGAAGATCCGAGATCATGCCATATACGATGGATCAGCCATTTCCAGTTCGCATCACCACGCAACACTTTCCGCGCCGTCAGGGCAATGCGCAGCCGGTCGCCTTCGATCCATTTTCGCTCATGCTGGCCCAGAAGTTTTTCTGCAGTTGCAAGATCGTCGACATCGATCAGAGCCTGTATCAGGGCTGCGACTTTCGGCAGAATGTATCTTACAGAGTCAGGGTAATCGCGCAGCAGCAATTCCCCCAGCAATGTCGCTTCCGCAAGCGCGCCTTCCCCGACCAGCGCTGTCAGATGCTGCCCGGCTTTGCTTCTGTAAGCCTTCTCTACCCCGGCATCGATCCGGCCGAATTTTCGGGCGACCCAATGAGCCCGGTCGCATAACCCATTTTCCAGCATTCGTGACAGGCTGCTGACAACAAGACGCGATGTCCCGGCGATACGGTCCTCTGGTCTGATCACTGCCTCTGCAGGATTGGGCTCGGGCAGGGCCGTGACATTCTCGACCGGCCCTGCTGTGTCGGAGACGCGCGCAGGGCCAGCTTCCGGCCGCGCTGTCGCCTTGAGGATCCGCAGGATGGCGTTGCGCCAGCCGGGCTGATCTGTCTCGGCCTGCCACAAGGCATGGGAGACGTCGAAAAGTTCCTTTTCAAGCCAGATATGCGGTGTTGCATTCAGCAGCGCCAGCCCGGCATCAGGATCCCCGGCTTTCAGAAAATTGCGCGCCAGACGGACAGACACCCGCTGCGCGGCGGACCAGAAAGGCCAGTTCTCCAGCAGGTGCGCCATGAGCGGAACCGGCATGTCAGACTGGTCTTGCTTTGTCGAGGCAGTGACATGCCGGATCGCCACAGAACGGAAGGCATAGCCATGTTCCGGCACATGCTGGCAGATTGTGGCAGCGAGCGCGATGGCCGTATCGTATCTGCCCTCCTCCAGAAGGCGCGTCTCGACCTGCGTCATATTGGTCAGCAGATCCTCAAGCGCCGTGTCCGGGAGCGCATTTTCCGGCGTCCCGTCCGGTTCTGTCGCGGCCGGGATATCGCCCTGGGCCAGCAGCGCGCCCAGACGCCTGTCCAGATCCGAAAACCCGTCCGGATCTCCGACAAGCAGCGCAGAGGTGCTGGCCGCCAGCTCTATTGCCGCTTTCTCGGCCGCGGGGGCATCGTAAAGATCAAGCGCGGTCTGTGTCGCGCGTAATGCCCCAAGATTGGCAAATCCTTGTGCCAGGGCCAGAATATCGGGCTGCAAATCCATGCGGATGTCAGCGCAATCAGGTGCCGCAAGAGCAGACAGGAGGTCGGTGACAGCCGCAAATGCGATTGCGGCCTTACCTTCGGAGAGGCTGGTCCGGGCGAAATCCAGCCGCGCGCCCCGCGTTCCGGACGCGGCCTCCGGCCATCTCGACAGGATGTGGTTTTCGAGCCACTGGCTGTCCTCCGGACGCTCTGCCTCCAGAAGATGTGAGACATATCCGATCAGATCATCTTGCCAGGACAGATCCTGCCCGGTTGCCTGCTGACGCGTGAAGGCGTCCCGGACGGCGCTTCTCCAGCCGACTTTCTCTTGCAGCATGTTCTGACAGGCAATCTGCAAGGCAAGTTCTGCCTTTTGTGGCCATTCGAACGGGACTGTTTCCAGCAAGGCCTCTGCCCGGTCCGGCGCACCCGTATCGATCAGGGCCTGAACCACTTCTTGAAACAGGCGCTGCGCGGCTGGCCATTCCGGGGCCTTCGCGAGCAAATCCGTGCCCAGAATCTGCGCCTGATCGAGATTGCCTGCCCGCACCAGCCGCAAGCCGTGACGTGCCTTGAGGACGCGCAATTCCCGCGCCAGTTTGGGGGCATAAGGCTCCAGCAGTGCTGCCGTCGTGTCGGCATTCTGCAGTCGATGGCTCAGGACAAGCTTCTCCAGCCCATCAGAGACTGCTGTGCTGACCAGAGCGACCGTGTCGGCACCGGAGTGGCTGTTCAGGGCGGAAAGCGCTGACAGGCTTTCGGACAGGGCCTCGGCCGGGTCAAGAGCGTCCTCGACGATTTCCCGCATCGCACGGTTCAGAAGGAACGCAACCGTCTCGAACGCGGCATTCGGTTCCTGCGACAGCAGATGGGTGGGCTGTTCATGTGAACGGCCCTCTGCAGCTTTGTCTGCTGTTTTCTGAACGTCGTCCTGCTGGGTCATTTCTGCCATATCCGTTGTCAGGAAAATACAAGGTTAGAGATCACGTGGACAGAGCTCTGGATCTTGTGATGACGCCAGCCCCAATACTCGGTATGTAATTCAACAAATCTGTTTCCGGCGCCAGAATCCGGCGCGTCATATCAGCCGCACGCGCTGAATCAAACCCCGCAAAAAGCGCCAGATCTGCAGTTTTCGCGCGCAGATCCTCTGCGCTCAGCGGCGCTTCCGGCTCGCCGCGGGGCAGATCGACCTGATCGGTCACAACGCCTCCCTCTTTCAGCTCAAGCGTCACCCGCGCGGCGCGCCTTGCGGGCACCAGGGCACTCAGGGCGGGGTCCTCGCGCACTTTTGTCAGGCGCATCAGCCGCAGCGTTTCCGGATCCGCCAGCGCCTGCGGGGCAAAAGCCGCCATCCCGGTTTCACCTGTGGCCAGCGCCGCGCCCACACAATAGGGAATGCCCAGCCGTGCCGAATAAGGCCCGTCGATTTCGGTATGATCATGCTTGTGTACGGCCAGATGATAGGTCTCGACCGTGATCGCGCGCAGATCGGCGGCGCGAATAGCATGTCTGGCGCGCAGGTTCAGCACAGCCTCGACCGGGGCATGGCAATACCGGCACGAGGCATAGGGCTTGAGATAGACCGTCTCGATGCAATAGGGGGCTGCCACCTTGCAGGCCTCTGCATCTGGCGGACTGCCGCGCAGCATCTCGATCAGCCCGTGCGGCCCGTCCAGAATATGCTCTGGTCCGGGAAAACCGGCATCTGCCACCAGCGCGGCGGCCAGTCCGGTCAGGGCAGGCTGGCCAGCGTTATAGGGCTTGAGCTCGGACCCTGCCGCAAAAGCCTTGACCATGCCCGAGGCAGAGGTCGCCGCGGCCGCAAGTGCAGCATTCAGCTTCGGGCGGTCAAATCCAAGCGCAACCCCGGTGCCAACAGCCGCCCCCAGAACCCCGAACACGCCCGAGCCATGCCAGCCGCGCAATTTTGCTTCCGGCTGGCAGGCCATGGCAACCCGCAAGGCCACTTCATATCCGGTGACGATCCCTGTCAGAAAACTGGCCTGCGTCATGCGCGGATCATGCGCCATGGCCAGAAGTGCCGCGATCAGCGGGCCACCGGCATGGGTGATGCCATAGCGATGGCCGTCATCCAGCTCGACCACATGCGAATGCATTCCATTGATCAGCGCGGCGGTCAGCGGGGCTGTGCGGTATTCTGTGCCGATGACAGGGGCCGGGCCATCACCGCCATGTGCCAGCAACTGCCCAATCCGGGTCTGTTCGGTCGCAGCCCCTGCCAGCACGCAGCCCAGCCAGTCCAGCAAGCGCAAACGCGCTGTCATGGCCAGATGTTCTGACAGGTCCCGACGGGACAGGCTTTCCAGGCCATCCAGCAGCCGTTCGGTATGGGACATCGGGCACCCTTTCATCGGGTCATGCAGCTACATCAGATCAGCTTCACCCCGGATTCTAGTCGAAACATCTCATGCCGGAAAGAGCAAGAACCGCACTCCCGGAAACATCTATGGAGAAGACTTTCGTCTTGCGTTTTCTCTTTCCTGTTCTTTTTCAGAAAAGAGCTTGTATTCTGCAAAGGCTTTCCCTTGCAGCAAGTCATCTTGCAGGCGCGCCTCGGCATCGATAAAGGCATCTCCAAGAACCCTATCCATCTCTTTGCTGAAAAGATGAAATGTTCCGGGGCGCGCGGTAATCTCTCCCAACACATATCCCGCCGGGCTATCCAGAAAGTCGATTCTCACGAATGGAGCTGGTATTTTCAAACTTATTTTTTCCGCCAACTGCACTGCGCGACTATCTAAACTGATATCATTCAGAAAAAGATCACATCGACTGAATCCACGATCAACTACAGAGCCACTACGATCAAACCAGACCTCCCGGTGCTCAGGGCGTCTCTGAATAACACCTGTCAACATGACCTTTCCATAAAAAGTATAGCATTTCCAATCAAATGAACCTCCGCCTGGATTGCTGCTGTTTGTAATCAGTTATTCAGCAATCCAGGCGGGTGAGGCGAGTCGTCCCTCTTTTAAATCCTGCTTCAATCTTTTGAAAAGCTCTTCAGAACCTGAAAATTGTTCGCGAGCACGGACGTCGAAAATGTTATTCTCATCTTTCACAAGGTATACGCCATTGGACTGACTGGCGTTTTTGGGCTTCACAACTGTATTGGGAATAAAATCCGGATAAACCCCCGGTCGTGTTATGTATCTTTCGGGAATTCGGGCCTTGATAACAGAAGAAAATCTTCTGGTGGCATCCTTCCTGGAAATGACCCATTCCGGGCAGGAATGAATACCATTCATCATCAGCCGCCTGCTGCGAAGTGCAATACTTGTCCGGAAGGATGAAACATGCCGTAACTTGTCGAGTTTGGCGGCGTTCTTTACAAACGGATGATCTGTATCTGAAGCAGAAAAAGCGGTCAGGAAATTTTCTGTCAACGCGTTACTTCTGTCAGCAGCAAGCATGTCGAATGTTTTCCTGCCCATATGCTTCTTGAAGCTCTCTTGACGCCTTACGATATCAAGAAACAGGGAGGTTGTTTTATTATCTTCTCCGGTTTCTAATTGCGCTATATATAGCTTTACCAGTTTCCTTTGCAGGGAAACTATTTCATCTCTGATTTTAGCTTTTTTTGGAGGTAGTTTCATCATGGCCGCTGAGAATCGGATGGCTCTTGATGCTAACTATGCGAATTTTTTTCAGGCTTCAAGCGAAGGAGCCAGAGCCTGCACGGGCCTTTCGGCAAACAGAAGGGGCATTGCTGATGGCCTGGATGTTCTTCCAGAGGCTTTGATGATGTGACCGCCCCCGCAGCCGGGTTTCGGTGGCCTGGGTATGAATTGTGCAGATCCCCACGGGCACGAGCTCCAGCTCAAGCAGCTGCGCGATGGCCAGCCGGTGCGTGCCGCGCCCCATGAAGATCAGCTTGCCGTCGCGCCCGACACCGACCATGATGCCGCGGCTCTCATCCGGCTCGCCGTATAATTCCTCGCGCGAGCGCAGGCGTCCGATCCTGCGGGCATCCTCGATCAGCGCATCGAACCCTGCGTAACGATTGCGGATACCGCGTTTGTTATGGACACCGTCATGCGACCCCCGCAAGGCGATCTGCGCTTCCATCCAGTCGTAAAATCCGGCCTTTCGCCAAGATTGCTCGTGGATCACCCGTTTGCGCATCCGGCGCGCGGTCGGATGCTTGCTGAATTTTGAAAGATAAAGATCAAAATCATCATCACGCAGATAATCGGGGCCTGTGATCAGGCTGCGGCGCACTTTTTGCGAGATCCCACGGCGTTGCTCACCACGCAGGGTTTCCTGCAGCACGAGCTCCTGCAGTGCAGGATTGCTCCAGTCAATCTTCCAGCGGATATCGTTGGGGCGCACCCAGACTGTCTGGAAACGTTCCGGAAAAATGGGGCTGTTCATCATAAGAATGTCATTCTCTGCACTAAGGCCGCAGTCGCTGGATCACCGGATAAAAGGGCCGCAATCTTACGGTGTCATCAAACTGTCATAATTGCGAGGGGTCGGGATGTCCAGAATGACACTCACCCCGGTTCGCCGCCCAGGATCATGACAGAAATGTAACCGTTGCCCATAAGACAGGCGTTTGCGCCTTGCTGCCGGGCTGATGCGGAACAAGCGCAATCTTGCTGATTGCCTGCGCGGCCCGAAGCAGGCATGTGTGACCCGTTGCATCCGGTCGCGAGGATGCCTCACGTGACAGGAGAGTCCCGCTGGTGCGATCTGTGCCGATATGTATGTTCCGCCTGCAGGCACTGGCGCGACGGCTGCGCGCGCGGTTGCGCGATCGCGCCCTTGGCGCGCCGCAGACCTCTTGCGCGCCCCCCCCGCAGGCGGGCAGACCGCTGCGCATAGGCTTCATTGTCTGCACCAGCGCGAAATGGGGGCTCGACTCGGTTCTTGCGGCCCTGCGCATCTGCCCCGAGGTTGAATGCGGCTTTTACATGACTTTGTCGGATGTCGATCTGCGCCGGCCGCCTGCGTCGCGCCGTGCGCATTACGCCCGCAAGCGGGCCTATTTTGCAGCCCGCGCCCCGATCCTCGGCGATCTCTATGATGCCGGGCGCGACCACATGCGTCCCGCCGAGGCGATCGACTGCGACATCGCCTTCATCCAGCAGCCCTGGGGGATGCAGGATCTGCCGCGCCGCCTGGCAGGTCGGGTACGCACCGCCTATGTGCATTACGGGGTGCCCGTCATCGCCAATGACTGGATGCAATCGGGCCTGCCGGATTTCCACCCGTTCCTGTGGCGCTATTTTGCCGCGAATGACCTCCATGCTGCGCGGGTCCGCGCCGGGGGAATGGTGCGCGGGTCCGCGCTGCGCGTCACGGGGCATCCGAAATTCGACATTTATCACAGCCCGCCCCCGGCCCGTGACGCGGTCGCGCTCTGGCCGCGCGCGGCGGATACTGGGCGGATGCGCGTGATCTATGCCCCCCATCACGGGCTGGGAGCAAACACATTGCGGCTGGGAACCTTTGCCTGGTCCGGCCCGGCGATGCGGGATCTGGCCCGCCGCCACCCGGAGGTGGATTTCATCCTCAGGCCGCATCCCAATCTGGGGCTGGAACTGGCCCGCAGCGGCATGATGCGGGCGGATCAGTGGCAGGGCTGGCTGCAGGACTGGCAGAACGGCCCGAATACGGTCCTGTCGCTGGATGGCGATTATTTCGACCTGTTCCGCACATCGGATCTGATGATCACCGATAGCGGCTCGTTTCTGGCCGAATACCTGCCGACCATGAAGCCCCTGCTGCGTCTGGTGCGCGATGATGCCACCCCGCTCAATGATTTCGGCGCGCAGCTGGGCACCGGCTTTTACACGGCCCGCGACCGCGCGCAGCTGGAGGCGCATTTCCACCAGATCGTGCAGGGGCATGACCCGCTGGCTCCGGCGCGCGCGCAGGCCGCGCAGCTGGTGTGTCCCGATGCCATGCGGGCTGCGCAAGCCATTGTCGAAGACCTCATCTGTGCCGGATATGACCGTTGACTGACGCGCAAGACAGCAGATATCTGCTGCGGGCAGAGAATGCGGTCGGGATTGCACGAAAAAACCCTGTTTCAGCCGCCAATTTCCCATATCTTTCTGACATGTTGCCTCGAAAGATTTCAGGAGTTGCATATGAAGATCGAAAAGACACCCTTGCCAGGTCTGCTGCTGATCACGCCCCGGCGTTTCGGGGACAGCCGCGGTTTCTTTGCCGAAAGCTGGAACCGGCGCAACATGGAAAAGGCCGGTGCCACCCTGCCTGCTTTCGTGCAGGATAATTATTCGCTTTCCTATACGATCAACACCTTGCGCGGGCTGCATTTTCAAGCGCCGCCCCATGCGCAGGGCAAGCTGGTGCGCTGTGGGCGCGGGGCGTTTTTCGATGTCGCGGTCGATATCCGGCGCGGCTCTCCCACTTACGGGCGCTGGTTCGGGATCGAGCTGTCTTTCGAGAACCCGACCCAGCTCT
>PXDM01000163.1 GCA_003565055.1 Paracoccaceae bacterium | reverse complement strand
TGGGGCGAGACCGTGCGCGCGGCCTTCGGGCAGTATCGCGGCCCGACCGGCGTGAGCCGCGCGCCGTCGAATCGCACGGAGGGGCTGGAGCCTGTGCGCGAGGCGGTCGATGCGGTCAGCAGCAAGCTGGGACGGCGGTTGAAATTCGTGGTCGGCAAGCCGGGGCTGGACGGGCATTCCAACGGGGCCGAACAGATCGCGGCACGGGCGCGCGATTGCGGGATGGATATCCACTACGAGGGGATCCGGCTGACCCCGGCCGAGATCGTCGCCGCAGCGCGCGATCAGGATGCGCATGTGGTGGGGCTCTCGATTCTGTCGGGCTCGCATATCCCGCTGATGGAAGAGCTGATGCGGCTGATGCGCGAGGAGGGGCTGAGCCACGTGCCGGTGATCGTGGGCGGGATCATCCCGGAGGAAGATGCCGCACGGCTGCGCGCGATGGGGATCGCGCAGGTCTATACGCCGAAGGATTTCCAGCTCAATCAGATCATGATGGATATCGTCGGGCTGGTCGATCAGGCCCCGCTCGCGGCGGAGTGAGGGGGCGTCCTTGGGGGGATTGACCCCCCTGCGGACGCCATTGCCATGGCTGCGCCGCGAGACAGGGCCTTTCGCCGCAAGTCTCAGGACAAGCATCACGGCCCGATCTGCATGCAGATCGGGCCGTGATGCTGCATGGGGCGGACAAACTGCTTGCTTTTCGCAAAATTGGTAATATTATTTTACCAATGAGGCGATCAGGGAGGGTCTGTCCATGGAAATGCCGAAAGCCAATCCTGCGATTCTGGCGAAGCGCAGCCGGGTTCTGGAGCGCCTTGCCGCCGTCACAGCCCCCGAGACCCTAATTACCGATGAGGCCGAGCGCCGCGCCTATGAATGTGATGCGCTGACGGTCTATCGTTGCATTCCGATGGCTGTCGTCCTGCCCGGTTCGACCGAGGAAGTCGCGGCGATCCTGCGGATTTGCCATGAAGAGGGCGTGCCGGTCGTGCCGCGCGGGGCGGGCACGTCGCTTGCAGGCGGCTCGCTGCCCACGGAGGATTCGATCATCCTCGGCGTCGCGCGGATGCGCGATGTGCTGGAGGTCAGTTATGAGGACCGCGTGATCCGTGTGCAGACGGGGATCACGAACCTCTCGGTCACGGGGGAGGTGGAAAGCGACGGGTTTTTCTATGCGCCTGACCCGTCGAGCCAGCTGGCCTGCGCGATTGCCGGGAATATCGCGATGAATTCCGGGGGCGCGCATTGTCTGAAATACGGGGTGACGACGAATAATCTGCTGGGCGTGACGATGGTGCAGATGGATGGCACTGTGGTCGAGCTTGGCGGCGCGCATCTGGATGCGGCGGGCTATGATCTGCTCGGCGTGATCTGCGGCTCCGAGGGGCAGTTGGGGATCGTGACGGAAGCGAGCTTGCGTATCCTGCCCAAGCCCGAAGGCGCGCGGCCTGTGCTGATGGGCTTTGACAGCAACGAGGTTGCGGGCGCGTGCGTGAGCGACATCATCAAGGCGGGTGTTTTGCCCGTTGCAATCGAGTTCATGGACCGCCCCTGCATCCGCGCTTGCGAGGATTTCGCGCGTGCGGGCTATCCGGATTGCGAGGCGCTTCTGATCGTCGAGGTTGAGGGTTCGGAGGCGGAGATTGCCGAGCAGCTGGGGGTGATCACCCAGATCGCGCGGCGGCACAATCCGGTGGAGCTGCGCGAGAGCCAGTCGGAAGAGGAATCGAAGAAGATCTGGCTGGGGCGCAAATCGGCTTTTGGCGCGATGGGGCAGATCAATGATTACATGTGCCTCGACGGGACGATCCCGGTCTCGAGCCTGCCGCTGGTTTTGCGCCGGATTGGCGAGATGTCCAGGGAATTCGGGCTCGATGTGGCGAATGTCTTTCATGCGGGCGACGGGAATATGCATCCGCTGATCCTTTTTGATGCGAACAAGCCCGGCGATCTGGAGCTTTGCGAGGCCTTTGGGGCGGAGATCCTTAAGCTCTGTGTGGAAGTGGGTGGCTGTCTGACCGGCGAGCATGGTGTGGGGATCGAGAAGCGCGATCTGATGTCGGTGCAGTTCTCGGAGGCCGATCTGGAGGCGCAGATGCGGGTGAAAGATGTGTTTGATCCGCGCTGGTTGCTGAACCCCGCGAAGGTCTTTCCGCTCGGGGCCAGTGCTGCGCGGCGGGCGGCGTAAGGGGGCGTTGCCCCCTCACCAGCCCCGGAAGAGGGGCTAGTTTCACCCCCAGGATATTTGGGCAAAGATGAAATCGTGATGCAAGACAGGAGTGTGGCCGATGCGCCCTGCCAGTGAGGCGGAATTGTCCGAGATGATCCGCGCGGCGCAAGCGCCCGTGCGGATCGTGGGCGGGGGAACGCGGGATATCGGCAAGCCGGTCGCGGGCGAGGCGCTCAGTCTGCAGGGGTTGAGCGGGATTGCGCTCTATGATCCCGGCGCGCTGACGGTTGTCGTGGGGGCGGGCACGCCGCTCGCGGATCTGGAGGACGCGCTCGCGGCTGAGAACCAGCGGCTGCCA
>PXDM01000439.1 GCA_003565055.1 Paracoccaceae bacterium | reverse complement strand
CTGGATGTATAGCGGATCTGGATCACCCGGCTGCCCCGAACACTCGCCGCCTGCATCCCGGAGCGCAAACGTTGAGCAGCCCGCTCAACCGCATTGCGCTCAAGGTCGTCTTCGGAGAATTCGAAATCTGGCGGGACCGGAACACTGGTCGAGGAGAACGACCCGACGAACTGCACCATTGATGAAACCTGGCCCATGACGAAGCCGCGGATGCGCCCGATCCCCGATTGCTGTACCGTCAGGAAGCTGCGGTCTTCGTGCAGGGAAAGGTTCCTGACCACGCGCTCGGCGATGCTCTCGGAGCGCAGGACCTGCAATTCTGTTTCGATTTCGATATCCGCAGTCCGCGACCCCGAGACCCCCGAGAAATCACGAAATACATCAGCTTCCGACGAGCGCCCGATATTCAGATCGACCTGCGCGGTGTACAAGCGGGGGCTTGTGGCCAGAATCGCGATTGCAATGACAAACCCGACAAGGGCCGCAAGAGCGATGAACTGCCAGTTCCGCAGAATGGCTCGCAGCCCCTTCAGGATGTCGATTTCCTGATTGTCATCCATGGGATCGTTCCCTTTCGCAAGGAAAGGTCCAGAATTTAATTGATTCATCCTGCGATCCCAAAGCCCTGAATGCGAGATATGCCAGATAGACAAAACCGGCGACCCCGCCGCATGACATGATACGATGGGTTCCGCGAGCCTCATACCAGCCTTGACCCGACCCGGTCAAGCCGCCCGCGCGCATGTCAGCATCGCAAGTGAGTGTATCGCAGCGGTTCCGTCCTCCCCACAGACGCGACACTTTCAGGAGGTCGCGATGAACTCGCAGGCCCCATCGCGCAGGATTGCGGCGGTCAGGCGATTGGTGGCATAGCCGCCGGTATCAACGGCAATGCGGCCACGCGCGGCCAGGGGTTCATCGTGGATGTTGTGCCCATGGACGACCCAATTCCCGTCAGTTCGGGGCGTTTGCAGGAAATCAGAATGCCCCCAGATCAGGTGTCGCTCCTGCTGCTCCGCAAGCGGCAGGTGAGGATTGGCACCGGCATGCGACACGAAAATGTTGCCGCATTGAAAGCTGACGGGCAGATTTCGCATCCAGAGTTCAGCCTCGCGCCCGAGTGCGCAGCGCAGATCATCCCTCGCTTTGCGATAGCTGATCTCGTTTGCCTCGGGCAGGCTGACCGCAAAGCTTAAAAGCGTTTGCTTTCCGCCATAATGCAGCCATGACGCGCCGGCTCCTTCAGGATCATCGAGAAATCCGAGAAGCATATCTTCGTGATTGCCACGCAGGCATGTGACCTTCGCCGGCCAGCCCCCCGCTTGCAACGCGCGGATCACCCTGATGACCTCTGCGCTGTCTTCGCCGCGATCGACGTAATCCCCAACCAATACAAGCGCGATGCCACTGCCCGCATGATCACGAATGCGCTGGAGCAGGTCCGCGAGCAGATCCGCGCGACCATGAATATCTCCGATCACTGCAAATTCATGATCAGGCGCAATTTTCGCATCAAATTGCGGGGCAAACCAATTCTTCAAGAAAGAGAATGCAGCCATGGGCCCCAGTGCTTTCAGAAATGTGACCGATCCGCGCGCCGGATCCAGGCTCTCTAATCTGACCGATCTCACCCTGATTTTGCAAGCGATTCCCGCGCAGCACGGCAGTCCACAAACCCCGCCCGGCGCTCAGACCGGACCCTGCGAGGCATGGCGCGGGCCGCGAGAGTGGAAAAAGACGTTACGCACGTTCTTGCGCGTCGTGTGCCTTTTGCGTGCGAGCGGACATGCGAGCGTGAACGTGGTAGATCCGGGTCGCCGCGAAGAGCCGTGCGAAGGTCCGGAGCAAGGCGATTTTATCTTCAGGCAACGGTTCCGACATCGTCCGCCTGAAAGCGGTCATATCCAGCCATGGACAGGGCGCATCAAACTTGCCCGCCGCAAGATCGGCTTGCAATAATGCCAACCATCTTTCGCGATTGTCAGCGCGCAGCTTCTCATTGGCAAGATCGTCTTTCTTCAGCCCTTTAGGCAGAATATCGGTGAAAGAGCGAAGCGCGTGGAAGCGCCCTGCCCCGTTTCCGAACTGAATCTCATTGGGCAGAGACAACATATATTCCATCAGATGCCTGTCTGTGAGCGGATAACGATACTCAAACCCCGCTGGGGCCGACCAGGCGGTCCAGGTCGCCATGCGATCCCCGATATGGCCCATCAACACCAGCAGCGCAGCCTGAGCCCCGGCGTCAGGTCGCAAGCGTGGGCCATACACTTTCGGAACGTCCAGAGCGCGCGCAGCCAGCGCGGGCGATGGAAAAGCCCCGTCCTCGTAAATTGCCTTGAACGGCGTGAAATACTTGTAGAGCGCGTCAGGCAGGCGCGGGACGACGATATGAGACCAGAAAAGCGCGGCAATCCGCCTCGGGTGGCGCAAGCCCCCTGCCGCGCGACGGAACACGCCCAGCACACGCCGCTTTCTGCCGTTTTTCCAGAGCCATGCGAGATGGCCTCTTGCATGGCTGGAAAATACCTCGTCGCCACCCCAGCCCGACAGCATCACCGCGATCCCGTCTTCCCGAGCCCTTGCGATGATCGGCAATTCATCGAGCAGATTGGCAAATCCGTTCTGCTCCATCGGCTGCTCGATCAGTTCCTTGAAGGTCTCCGCAGTTGCCGAGCCGAAACGCACCGGAACGCCGAGATCCGAGCAGGCCTGCGTGATGACACGTCGCTCATCGCCGTCGCCCATGTCAGGATAATCTGAAGTGACTTCGGGCGACCATGCATAAGCCCCGGCGAGATTCGATCCAGTCTCGCGCAACTGTTTGGACGCAAGAATGGTCACGAGGGTGGAATCAATACCCCCGCTGCAATGCGCGCCGACCGGCGCGCTGGTGATCAACCGCGCACGAACCGCTGCTTCGGTCAATGCGCGGATCTTCGCGCGCGCTTCCTCCAGTGTCACGCCCTCGCGGCGTGGCACCCGCCTCGGGTCCCACCAGCGATGACGCGTCACCTGCGCGGCGTCAATCCGGACCCAATGCCCCGGCTCGACGATCTCCACACCATCAAAAAAGCTCTCAGCGAAGACCACAGTGGGATTGCGCAGATAACGCGCGATGCGCAGCTCGTTCGCGGACCATTGCTGATCTGGAAAGGCCGTCAGACCGGGGATCAGTGTCGCAAACATCACATCATCGCCGCGTCGTGTCCAATATAACGGACGCGCGCCGATATGATCGCGCGCCAGAAAGAGCGCGTTGCGGTCCCGATCATGGATAGCGAAGCCGAAATCGCCATTGATATGCTCAAGGCACGCCGCGCCCCAGCGCAGGTAGGCCTGGAGGATCAGCGCCACATCGGACATGCCGCCCGCATCACCGCCCAGCGCCTGCGCCAGTTCCGCGCGGTTGTACAGGCGCGCATCCGCGACGATGGTGCAGGCGCCCTCGCTCAGCGGTTGCGGCCCGGTGTCACTCAGCCCGGTACAATGGTGCCCCAGCGCGACCGGCCCGGCAAGATGCAGATCGCTGCGCAAACAGCGCGCGGGGCGCAACGCATCAAAAGCGGTCTCGAAGGGCTGTGCAGCGACCGATGCTCCGTTCAGCGCCAGCCGGCCGAGGATGGCTCCCATAGCGTGGTCCTGCCAGTTGCATATAGACTGCGTTACGTATAGCCGGGATCGCCAGAGCATCAATGCCCGATTGCCCGGGCTGCAGATCAGAGGCCGTCACTTGATCAGCCGTATCCGCAAACTGTTCCGCCTGCCCCGGCACCGCAAGCGTCTGCTGGTGGAGATCAGCTACGAATTGCTGCGTGCGGCCTGGATCGTGAAGCACTCACATTTTCAGACCTATGTTGCGTCTCTTGGCCAACCGATGCCGGGGGATGCAAGCGATGACACCCTGCCGGAACCGCCGCTGGAACATCTGCGCGATGTTGCCTGGGCACTCAAGCGCATCAACAAGCTCGCGGGGGGCCGGTTCACCTGCCTGATGCTGGCGATGGCAGGCAAGCGCGCGCTCAACAGACGGCACGTCCCCAATAGCCTCGTTCTGGCCGCGCGCCCTGATCGCGGCAGCGGCGATGATCCGTTCGGTGCGCATTCCTGGCTTCGTTCCGGACAGTATGTCGTTATCGGCGCGGAAGAAAGCGTCGGACATATCCCGCTCGTCAGTTATTTGTCCGGCCACCCCAACTGAGAATTGCACAAGCCCCCAGCGGCGCGTAAAGACCTGTCCGAGTATATTTGCGCGCGCCTTTTTTCGGAGATAGATGTGAAGCTCTATCATTTGTACGGCCTGGCGATTGCGTCTGATTTCGATTGTCCCGAGCTTGCAGAAATCACTCCCGAGCAGGCCACCAGCCGTGGCTACGCCACTGTGGAATTGCGCCGGGCGACCGCGCCGCTCAGCTTGGAGAAGGGCGTTGCCTTTGGTCACTGGATCAGGGCGACGCGCGACGCCTGCCTGTGCCATTTCGCGGAGATCGCAAGCATGCTGATCGAGCGCCCCGACCGAATCACTGTCGAAATGATGCCGGGCGCGGTCGAGAGCGACATGCGCGCCTATCTCTTCGGGACCGGGTTCGGGGCATTGATGCATATGCGCGGCCTGATCCCGCTGCATATCTCTGCGATCAAGGCCCCGGACGGCGTGACGGCGTTCACAGGCGAGTCTGGCGCCGGAAAATCAACCAAGGTCGCGGAGTTGCATTTCACTCATGGCTGGCCCGTGATCTGCGATGATGTGGCGGCGCTGCATCCAGATGATCCGCTTCCACGCCTGCATGCGGGAATGAACCGGATCAAGTTGTGGGATGACGCAGTCGCGCGCTTTGGTGTCGATCCCTCTCGCCTGACCCGCGATATCATGCGCTACGACAAGTTCCACCTCTATGATCCGGCGATGTTTGTCGACGAACCGCAGGTTCTGAAGAACCTGATCGAAATCGCCGATCACGGCAAACATATCTCGCAACCTGTTGGGGCGGAGGCTGTCACACTTCTGATGAACGCGGTCTACCGACCTGAAATTGCAGCGATTTTCGGGGATAGGGGTCACATATTCAAAACCCTGAGCCGCTTTGCATCCCATATCAATGACGACGCGGACCCGGCTGCGCCATAGCGCCGCTCTCGCGCGGCCATACCACGTTGGGCCGGGTCGCGCCCGCGCCTAGACCGCGCGCAGGCTCTCGGGGCAGACAGCGACACGGGTCTGTGCGCCCATCAATTCCATCAGCACATAGATCCGGCGGTCGGGGGTGATGCGCTCGATCGTTGCCACAAATTCCGTGAATGGCCCGCTTGTGAGCATGACCTCATCGCCAGGCTGGAACGGGTTGTCTACAAGGAGCGTGCCCTCGCGGTCACAGCGAGACATCAGGTCACGCACCAGCCCCTTCGGGACCGGTGTCGGCTCCTTGCCAAGACTGACCAACCGCGACACACCATAGGTCGAGTTCACAACACGCCAGTCGCCCCGCATCAGGTCCAGCGCGACCAGAAGATACCCCGGAAACAGCGGTCGCAGCTTCGTCACGAATCGTCCACGAGCGCGTGAGGTCTGCTTTTGCATCGGCAAAAAGGTCCGGAACCCCTGGCGCGTCAGGTTTCGTTCAGCAATGTAATGGCTGTTCGGTTTGAACTGAGCCAGAAACCAAGTGATATCGTGATCGTTCATTTTCTCTCGCCATGCTTGCCCGGCAACATGCGCGCATCGCAGGGCGAAATCAAGACACAGGCCCCAGACTGTCGGACCAGAGCTCCGGCGGTCGCAGCGACGCGTCCTGCGTCAGTGCCGCTGACAGGACATCAAGCCCCGACGCCCTGCTCCGACAGATGCGCGCGCCTGCGCAATTTGCACTGCCTCGGCGATGGCCGGGTCGTGACCGGGGAGGGGCGGCGCTCTTTACTGCGACAACATCACGCTCGCGGTGGGTGAGGGCTCTGGGGTCGCACTGCACATATTGGTTGTCCAGCAGAGCATGGAGGATCAGGCTTTGAGCTGGGCGCAAGAGGAAAAGCACTCAATTCAGGGAATGATACCCCCGCGAACGCAAAGCCCCGGCGAAAATTCTTGAGAGCTTGATGAATGGCAGGCAAAAAGCCTCGGGAGGGCCGCCGCGCTGGTCGGCCATCCACTGCATCGGTTCACCTCAAAAACCGCGTATCGTCTGTTGTCACCTTACAGTGCAGACATGTCCGTTGCGCCAGGTTACATGTCCTCCACGAGAACCACACCAGCGAGTGATTTCACCGCCCCCTTGATCTGAGGCGTGATTGCAAAGCGTGCCCCCGCATCGACTTCATATTCCTGACCAAGCGCGGGGTCGGTCACGCAAAACAGAAGCGGACCACCTGCCCGCGCCGGACTGTCACCATATCGCGACAGAACCGATGCAACTGACAAGATCGCCTCAGGCGCATCGACATGCACGCGCAACCCCACCGCCCCCGCATCCGCCACGACCGAATCAATCGGCTGCACGCCTCGGGCGAGAAGCTTCAGCGTTTCCGCTTCCAGCGTCGCCTCGACCGTGAGCACGACATTCTGCCCTGCATCGAGATATTGCCGCCCGGCCTCCAGTGTGTCGGAAAATACTGTCACCTCATAGAGACCCGTCGGATCTGAGAGCTGAACAAAGGCGAAGCGATTGCCGCGCGCGGATTTGCGTTCCTGCCGCCCTGACACGGCGCCTGCGATCTTGGCCACCAGTGGCCCGCCTGCGGCCTTCTTCTCGATCTCGGCCAGAGTCATCACCTGCTTGCGCCGCAGGGGTCCGGCATAATCATCGAGCGGATGGCCCGAAAGGTAGAAGCCGATCGCCTGATGTTCCTGCGCCAGCCGCTCGGTCGGCAGCCAGTCGTCGCAGCCACTCAGGCGCGGCTCGGGGATGTCCTCGCCCGCCTCGCCAAAGAGCGAGACCTGATTGGACGCGCGCGCCTCATGGATCGCAGCCGAGTAGCTGACCAGCGCATCGAGGCTGTCAAAGACGCGCCGGCGGTTGCGGTCGAGCACGTCGAATGCGCCTGCGCGCGCCAGCATCTCCAGCGGGCGCTTGCCCACGCGTTTCAGATCGACGCGCCGCGCGAGGTCAAACAGCGTCGCGAAAGGCTGAGCGCCGCGACCGTCCACGATCAGCCGCATCGCGTCGAGCCCGACGTTCTTCAGTGCGCCCAACGCATAGACCAGCGCGCCATCCTTCACGTCGAAGCGCGCGCGCGAGCGGTTGACGCAGGGCGGGATCACGTCGATCTCCATCCGATCGACCTCGCGTTTATAGACGGCGAGTTTCTCGGTCAGATGGATATCGCAATTCATCACACCGGCCATGAATCCGACCGGGTAATTCGCCTTGAGGTAAGCCGTCTGATAGCTGACCACCGCATAGGCCGCCGCGTGGGATTTGTTGAAGCCATAATTGGCGAATTTCTCCAACAGGTCGAAAACCTCGCCCGCCTTCTTCTTGTCCACACCATTCGCGACAGCGCCATCGACGAATTTGGGCCGCTCCTTGGCCATTTCCTCGGCGATCTTCTTGCCCATGGCGCGGCGCAGAAGGTCGGCCTGCCCGAGCGAATAGCCCGCCATGACCTGCGCGATCTGCATCACCTGTTCCTGATAGACGATGATGCCTTGGGTTTCCTCAAGGATATGGTCAATCGAGGGATGGATCGATTCGAGCGGCTTGAGGCCGTTTTTCACCTCGCAATAGGTCGGAATATTCTCCATCGGGCCCGGACGATAGAGCGCCACCAGCGCCACGATATCCTCGATGCAGGTGGGCTTCATGCGCCGCAGCGCGTCCATCATGCCCGAGCTTTCCACCTGAAACACAGCGACCGTGCGGGCCGAGGCGTAGAGCTTGTAACTCGCCTCGTCATCGAGCGGGATCGCGCTGATATCGAGATCGACCCCGCGACGGCGCAAGAGCTCAATGGCGTTCTGGATCACCGTCAGGGTCTTCAGCCCCAGAAAGTCGAATTTCACCAGCCCCGCTTGTTCGACCCATTTCATGTTGAACTGCGTCGCAGGCATATCAGAGCGCGGATCGCGGTAGAGCGGGACCAGTTGATCCAGCGGGCGGTCGCCGATCACGACACCGGCGGCATGGGTCGAGGCATTGCGCAAAAGCCCCTCGACTTTTTGCGCATGCGTCAGAAGCCGGTCGACCACTTCCTCCGATTTCGCCATCTCGCGCAGGCGCGGCTCATCGGCGAGCGCTTTTTCGATGCTGACCGGCTTCACACCCTCGACCGGGATCATCTTCGACAGCTTGTCGACCTGCCCGAAGGGCAGTTGCAGCACGCGGCCCACATCGCGCACAGCCGCTTTGGACAAAAGCGCGCCGAAGGTGATGATCTGGCCCACCTTGTCATGGCCATATTTTTCCTGCGTGTAGCGGATCACCTCTTCGCGGCGGTCCATGCAGAAGTCGATGTCGAAATCCGGCATCGAGACGCGTTCGGGGTTCAGGAACCGCTCGAAAAGCAGTGCATAGCGCAACGGGTCAAGATCGGTGATCGTCAAAGCGTAGGCGACCAGACTACCCGCCCCCGAGCCCCGGCCCGGCCCTACGGGGATGTCGTTATCCTTGGCCCATTTGATGAAATCGGCCACGATCAGGAAATAGCCGGGAAAGCCCATGCCTTCGATAATGCCCAGCTCGAAGTCCAGCCGCGCCTCGTATTCTGCGACCGGGGCGGCATGGGGGATCACGGCCAACCGCGCCGCCAGCCCTTCGCGGGCCTGACGGCGGAGTTCCTCGACCTCATCCTCGGCAAAGCGCGGCAGGATCGGTGCGCGGCGCTCGGCCTTATGGGCACAGCGCCGCGCGATCTCGACGGTGTTTTCCAGCGCCTCGGGCAGATCGGCAAAAACGGCTGCCATTTCTTCGGGCGATTTCAGGTAATGCTGCGGGGTCAGCCTGCGACGGGGCGCGGCCTGATCGACATAGGCGCCGTCCTTGATGCACAAAAGCGCATCATGGGCCTGATACATGTCGGGGCTTGGAAAATAGGCGTCATTCGTCGCCACCAGCGGCAATTCCAGCGCATGGGCTAGCTCGACAAAGGGGCGTTCCGTGACGCGCTCGGCCTCCATCATCTGCCCGTCTTCGCCCGCATGGCGCTGCAATTCGACATAGAGACGGCCCGGAAAGGCCCGCGCCAGCCGCTCCATCAGCGCGCGGGCTTTGGGCATCTGGTTGGTCTGGATCAGCTTGCCGACCGCGCCTTCCGCCCCGCCTGTCAGGCAGATCAGCCCGTCGGAATGCGCCTCCAGCTCCTCCAGCGTGACCTGCGGGACAGGGCGATCTTTCGGCAGATAAAGGCAGGAATTCAGCGCCATCAGGTTCATATAGCCCTGCTCCGACTGCGCGAGCAGCACCACAGGCGCGGGCATCCGCAGCTTTTCGCCCGGCAGCGGCGGATCATAGGCGACCGACATCTGACAGCCAAGGATCGGCTGCACCCCCGCGCCAGACGCCAGCACCGAGAATTCGAGCGCGGCGAAGAGGTTGTCGGTATCCGTGACCGCGACGGCCGGATAGCCCTTGGCCGCGCAATCCTTGACAAGTTTCTTCAGCGGAATCGCCCCTTCGAGAAGCGAATATTCCGTGTGGGTGCGCAGATGGATGAAACGGGGGGCTTGGGTCATGGGTCGTCCTGAACTGGCCTTCGCTTCAGATTTTCACAATGTGCGTCCGAAACCAAGCCTGCAACGCGTCAAGCTCGATTTGACCCGCTGCGACCCCCACCACGAGGTCGTCGATTGCAGCACCCTCGTCGAGCACAAGCTCATACCCGCTACGCGTGACGAGCAGTTCTGTCAACAAAAGTGCAGTGCGCTTGTTGCCGTCCGTAAATCCATGATTGGACACAAAACCATGCAGAACCACGGCGGCCTTTTGCCAGATCTTCCTGTGGTAGCCGGAATAAGGCCGGGCAAGCGCAGACTCGATCAGGTGGATGCTGACAATCCCGGCGCGCCCTCCATATGACAGCGCCTCATCATGTGCGACGAGCGCATCCGCAAGCGTCAATCTGTAATGCACCTTAGCGATTGACTAGTCTCTTGAGTGCGTCGCGGTGTTTGTCCGAGGTCTTGGCCACAACCTCTACGGATGTTTTCGACGCGCGCGACGTGACTTTCTCCGTCGTCACGCAAAGCACTCTACCACTGGCACCATCTCGTATGATCTCCCCGTCAGGCAGCTTTTCCTTCTGGTGTTTCATGCTGACCTCTTCTCTCGTCGGAAGAGAATGCGCATCCGAGGTTGCTTTTTCAAGCGCTTTTCATCAGGAGACACAGCGCATCACCTGATGACCATGATCAAGGCAGTCAGACCTTCTAGGCATCCCGACAACGTGTTTGTACTTGCCAATCCCATTCCTGCCCGCTTTGCTCTGCATCAAACATTGCCCGAGTAGCAGACACAGGAAGTTTATGATGCGCCAGCCACTCTTGCGACTGGACGGACTGACCAAAGCCTATCCGGGCGTGCTGGCCAATGATGATATCTCCTTCGAGATCGGGACCGGGCAGATGCACGCGCTACTGGGCGAGAATGGCGCAGGCAAATCGACGCTGGTCAAGATGATCTACGGGCTGGTCAAGCCCGACCGCGGCACGATGACCCTGCGCGGCGCGGACTATGCGCCCGCGCAGCCGTCCGAGGCGCGGCGCAATGGCGTTGCGATGGTGTTTCAGCATTTCAGCCTCTTCGACGCGCTCGACGTGGCCGAAAATGTCGCGCTCGGGATGGAGAACCCGCCGCCGCTGCGCGACCTGGCGGCGCGGATCCGCGAAGTCTCGACCGCCTACGGCCTGCCGCTCGACCCCAATCGGCTGGTGGGCGATTTGTCGGCAGGTGAGCGCCAGCGCGTTGAAATCGTACGCTGTCTGTTGCAGGAGCCAAAACTCCTGATCATGGATGAGCCGACTTCGGTGCTGACCCCGCAGGAGGTCGATGTGTTGTTTCGCACCCTGCGCCAGTTGTCGAGCGAGGGCACGGCGATCCTCTATATCTCGCACAAGCTCGATGAGATCCGCGCGCTGTGTGATGAGGCGACGATCCTGCGTGGCGGGCGCAAGGTCGCGACCTGCGACCCGCGCGAGAAATCCGCGCGTGAACTTGCGGAATTGATGGTGGGCCAGGTGCTGACCCCACCTGAGCGCCCCGCCAAGCCCAAGGGCGCGGCCCTGTTGCAGGTTCAGGGTCTGTCGCTGCAATCGAACAACCCGTTCGGCACGTCGCTGAAAGACATCAGCTTCACGCTGCATGCAGGCGAGGTGCTGGGCATCGCAGGCGTCGCAGGCAACGGTCAGGATGAATTGCTGCTGGTGCTGTCGGGGGAAGTGCCGACGCCTGCGGGGCAGGTGCAACTCAAGGGCGAAGCTGTGGGCCAGCTTGGCCCCAATG
>PXDM01000233.1 GCA_003565055.1 Paracoccaceae bacterium | reverse complement strand
GGTTGCGCTGATACTTTAGAAGTAACACTCAATAACCCTCCGCCTTTTGATATTGACAGTGTTTCACTACTTACCCCCATATTGTGCGGCGGCGATAGTAATGCCGAAGCAGAAGTTTTTGTGACGGGTGGAATTCCACCACTCTCGTACAATTGGAGTACGGGTGATACCACGGCGGTAGCTCAAAACCTACCCGCAGGAATCCACGTTGTCACGGTAATCGACAGTGGAGGTTGCCAAATTGTTGATTCTATTGAAATTATTGAACCTGCTCCGCTTGCAGGTCTCATTTTACCTACGAACCCAATCTCCTGTTTTGATACTTGTGACGGGCAATTGACGCTTTTCCCCACCGGCGGCACTCCCGGGTTTAGCTATGAATGGATTACCGGAGTCACCGGGACAGATTCTGTTCAAAGCAATCTGTGCGCCGGTACTTATGAAGCGGTAGTTACCGATTCAAGAGGCTGCACAGATACTGCATTATTCGACTTTTTACAGCCCGATTCCATTGATATAACGGTATCCATTCTTCAACAGGTAAGCTGCTTCGGTGTTTGTGACGCTATTATTCAAGCCTCGGCTACGGGCGGTGACGGAGACTTTGATTTCTTTTGGAATGTGGCTAACGGCGACTCGGCTGTTAAGTCGGGAATTTGCGGCGACTCCACATACATTGTGACCGTTGTCGACGGTAACGGCTGTACCGATACCGCCCACCTCTTTGTACCTCAACCCGATCCCATTGTAACCGATGCGCAAAACGTTTCCGATGCAACTTGCAACGGTGCTTGTGACGGTGAAGGAACCATCAGCGTAATATCGGGCGGTACACCCGGGTTTACGTTTGATTGGACAAATACCATCAGCGGAGCCAATCCCACCAACCTTTGCGCGGGCACCTATGAAATTACCACTACCGATACCAACGGATGTTCAGTATTAGATACGGTAGAAATCAACGAGCCCGATTCTATTGATATACAAATTACTTTAGACGCCGGCATTGACTGCTTTGGAGATTGCACCGGCGAGCTAACGGCAACTGCCACGGGCGGTGACGGCAACTTCACCTTTACGTGGATCAACACCTTAACCGCAACGGGCGCCAACCAAACCGGTTTATGCGCCGATGTTTATACGGTAGTAGCCACTGACGGCAACGGCTGTACAGATACGGCGAGCTTTGAAATCACGCAGCCGGCACAGTTAGACGGTAATATTTTTGTTCAGAACCCCGTAAGCTGTTTTGACAGTTGCGATGCTGAAATTCGAGCCGAAGCAACGGGGGGTACACCTTTTTACAGCTATACTTGGATTACCGGAACAACGGGAACCGACTCTGTACAATCGAACCTTTGCGCCGGCACTTATGAAGTAGAAGTTCAAGACGCCAACAACTGTTTGGATACCTTATCAATAACGTTGGGTCAGCCCGATTCCATTGAACTCACTGTAAGCATCACGCAGGGCGTAAGCTGTTTTGGAGTATGTGACGCGACGATTGAAGCTTCAGCCACGGGCGGCAGCGGCGGATTTACATACTCTTGGAATACCGGCGGCGGTACAACAGCAATTGAGAGCGGAGTATGCGGCGGCACTACTTACATAGTAACCGCAATCGATGCGGCCGGCTGTACCGATACCGCCCACCTCTTTGTACCTCAACCTGATGAAATTATATTTAATACAACTGTTCTTGAGGATGCAAGTTGTAACGCATTATGCGATGGTGTGGCAGCGGCAGAAGTTTTAAGTGGCGGAACCCCGGGATTCACGTTTAACTGGACATCTACCATTTCCGGTGATACGGTTTCTACACTTTGTGCGGGAGATTATGAGGTTACGGTGACTGATACCAACGGCTGTACGGCAACGGATAGCGTAACCATTAATCAGCCCTCCTTATTAGAGGTATCAATTGTGGTAGATCAGGGAATATTATGTGCCGGAGATCTAACCGGGCAGTTAACTGCGGTTCCGACAGGTGGAGCGGGTAATTATCAGTTTGAATGGCAAACTACGCCTCTTCAATTTACGCCTACCATTTCCAACCTGGGTGCGGGAAGTTATACGGTGGAGGTGATTGATGACAGCAATTGCATTGCGAGTGCCTCAGTGAATTTGACAGAGCCCGATCCGCTCAACGCCGGCATTAACGTTTTACAATCCATCAACTGCGGTGGAGATTGCGACGGAGAGTTAGAGGCCTTTGGTACCGGCGGTACGGCACCATTGACTTTCAATTGGTTTGCCGGCGTAACCGGTTCTGACCAAAATCAAGATTCACTATGTGGTTCTATCACGGGTATTGATTACAGCGTTGAGGTTGTAGATTCCAATAACTGTACAGATACAGCCACCGTGACACTCATCGAGCCGGAGGTATTAGAAATAATCGGTTTTGATACCATTAATGAAATATCGTGTTTTAATAGTTGCGATGGTGAAATTGAGGCTTTTGTATCGGGAGGTGCGCGACCATACACCTACAATTGGACGAATGCGACAGGTGACTCCATAATAACAGGACTTT
>PXDM01000234.1 GCA_003565055.1 Paracoccaceae bacterium | reverse complement strand
GCGGCCCGATCACCGATTTTCAGGAAACCCATCAACCCGGAGGATTTACCGCCGCCCGACAGTTTCTCACCTTCACCACGCAGTGAGCTGAAATTGGTCCCTGTGCCGGAACCATATTTGAACAGGCGCGCCTCGCG
This sequence comes from Paracoccaceae bacterium, assembly GCA_003565055.1. GTDB lineage: Bacteria > Pseudomonadota > Alphaproteobacteria > Rhodobacterales > Rhodobacteraceae > Roseinatronobacter. Next base: position 11,302 of record PXDM01000234.1, on the reverse strand, counting down.
CACCCAGAGGTCCATGATCCCGCCGTCATTGACCAGATCATCGCTGACAGACTGGATGAAACAGGCATGCGGCTGGGGGTGTTCATAGCTTGATTTCGACTTCACCAGCTTGTGGGTGAAAGGATCAACATAGAAATGGCCCTGAGACGGCCCGTCGATACCGTAAGCCCAATGCAGGCCGGTGTTGAACCATTGCGGCGAGTTCGGCGCGGCCATCTGCGCAGCCAGCATGAAACGCATCTCGTCAAAATAGGCGCGCGCGTCACCCTCGGACGCGAAATAGCCGCCCTTCCAGCCCCAATAGCACCACGCTCCGGCAAGACGATCAAACACCTGCTTGGCCGACGACTCGCCCACGAAGCGCTCTGCTTCGGGCAGCTCTTGCAGCGCCTCCGCATCAGGCACCGAGCGCCACAGGAATTCCGGCACGCCCTCTTCCGCGACGCGCTTGAGCCGCGCAGGCACGCCCGCCTTGCGGAAATATTTCTGCGCGATCACGTCCGATGCGACCTGGCTCCAGCTTGCGGGCACTTCCACGGCCTCATTGCGGAAAACCACAGTCCCGTCCGGATTGCGGATCTCGGAAACTGTTGTGGTGAATTCCAGCGCTGCATAGGCGTCTGAACCTTCTGTCGTGAAATGCCGCTCGATGATCATCTCGTCATGCCCCTTTACGTTCTCCGCCCCGCATATCGTCGGGGTCATTAACCTGCTGCCCAACACATGCATGCCCTGACCGCACCGCAAAAACCGCGGCGCAGGCGGCCCCAAGAGACGCCGATCGCATTGTCAGATCATGTTGTATCTCTGTCCCTGCCTTCATCCTCGCCCGGCTATTGAGTACTACATCTAGTGGGCGCTCTGAAGACTTGCACAATCTGACGTATAGAAGGGGGGCGCGTCAACGAAAAATTCACACTCTCTCACTGGAAAATTCGCTTGACCTCGGGCCGGAGCGAACCATCGGCGCGACGACTCAAAAGTTAAAGCTCCGCGATGCGAAAACAAAAAAGCCGCAGCGTGATGCTGCGGCTTTTTTGATTGGAGCGGGCGATGAGATTCGAACTCACGACCCTAACCTTGGCAAGGTTATGCTCTACCCCTGAGCTACGCCCGCCCCGTTTGACGTGGGGCGGATGTACAAACTCTCCACTGCCCCCGCAAGAGGAAAAACCGACGATCATGATTTTTTTCGCGCAGCCTTTCCCTGCTTACCATGGGTTAAGCTATCCCCTGCACTCTTGAACTCATGCCCACCCTCTGCAGGCGCGGGCCGCATGATTCTGATCAGGAGTGGATGATGAAACACGACAGAGCCGGTTTCAAACATGCTGTTCGGACCGAAGACACCACGCTTCTCTTTGACCTGCATGTGCTGCGGCGTCTGGAAGGTGCCCTCGACCTGCTCGAAATCCATGATGCGCGCGCGCATGCGCAAGATCGCTCGTGGCTTCAAAGCCTCAAGGCGCATATCACACCGCGATGCGGTTCCGCGCCCTGAGGGCGGTCAATCGCGGAAATTGCGACTGTCCTTGATCTGATCCCAGGCCCAGACGACTTCCTGCAGGCGTTCCTCGTCATGACGGGCGCCCGCATTGCGATCAGGATGAAGGTCCTTGACCAAGCCCTTGTATTGCTTCCGGATCTCTGAGCGCGACCAACTGTCACGCGCATCAAGGATTTCCAGCGCCTTGCGCTCTGTCGGCGGCAATTTGCGCGTCCCGCCCGAGGGCGCATTCCGGCCGGGATTCTGCGTGGCATTCGCGCCGAGCACCTGATGCGGGTCTTCGATCCCGAGGCGCTGCCAGGCCAGGCGCTCGTCATCACGCCCGAGCGGCTTGGTCGCCCGCCCCCAGACCCGGTCGCGCTCCATCTCGTCGAGCATTTCCGATTCGGTCTGCCCTTCGAAATAGTTCCATTTCAGATTGTATTCGCGCGCATGCTCCTTGCAGAACCAAAGATATTCATTCAGCGCATCGGGTGATTTGGGGCAGCGATATTTGCCATCCTCCTCGCAGCCCGGATGCTCGCATTGCCGCACCGAGGTTTCCCAGGCCCCCGACATGCCCCGACGCCCCCGCGCCCGTTTCTTCTTGTCGCTCGACGCGCGAATATCAAAATCAAAGAGGGGTTTGCGGTCCATGCATCGTCCTGTGGGGTCGTGTGTCGTCTGCCCTGAGACATAAGCGCCAATCGGCCCTTTTCGACTCGGAGCCGGGAGTTTATGTCTGTTTGCAACAGGATTGAAGGGCGAAGACACTCAAGATGCAGATTTGTGAAGAGATCGAGACACGCCTGCGGGCGGAGTTTTCACCCGAGCTGCTCGCGGTGGAAGATGACAGCGAAAGCCATCGCGGTCACGGTGGCTGGCGCGAGGGTGGGCAAACTCATTTCAACGTCCAGATCCGTGCAGCGGTCTTTCGCGACATGACCCGCTTGCAACGCCACCGCGCTGTTCACGCAGCACTGGGACCCGAGCTCGTCGGGCGCATCCACGCGCTCGCCCTCGACATTCAGGGCTGAATTACGGGGCAATCACGCCTCGTCTTGCCCAGCACGATTGGCGCGGAACACAGGTTCGCGGCGGGTTTCATGAACCGGGGTCTCTGCACCGGGCCGGTCGAGCATGACCGGGTCGGGCTGGGCTGCGACTGCGGGCGCGGCACTGTATTGCGGCAGTTCATCGGCCAACGCATCCGCACTCAACCTGCGGAAAATAAGCAGATTATTCTGAACGACGACTGTTCCGGTGAAGCCTTTGCGCTCTTCGCTGGGCAGGCATTCGCTGCGCCAGAACTCCCAGCCTTCTGCGGCAACTTCATTCATGAGCGCCGTCACTTCATGGGCGAACCGCTCGGCGGGCGTCTTCAATCCCTTGACCTTGGCGCTGCGGCGCGGGGCAGGCAAAGCGAGATACTCATACTTTTGCATCGGTTATCCCTGTTGGTTCGGATCTGGCCGACTGGCGCGACTGCGCTCATGTAGAGGAGAAGCCGCCATCACGCAACCGCTCTCGCCTCACAATAGGGGCAGCGGCGACGCGCATCAGGCCCCGTGTGCCGCCCGCCCGCAATGGGGCAATGACGCAGGTAGCCCGCCCCGTATCCAGCGATGCAAAGACGCCGCCGCGCCGCCTTCACATCGCGAATAAAACACTTATGTTAACATTCCCTAACATCGCGACCCTGCAAAGCCTCGGTCTGTCGCGGCGCGAGAGCATGGATCGCGGCGCGATCTTCGCAACGCGGCTTGGTGCCCCAGGACGGCGCATACCAGTCATTCCGGAAATTCGTGTTTTCATTCAGATGCCACAGGTTTTGAAAACTTCGTGTGAACGAATTTGAGGTAACCATGAAAGCGCAAGCACGTTGATTTCTAAAAACAAAGTTAAAGGTAGCCCCGCGCTCATGAACACCTCAACACATGACATTGATTTGCTGGTCGGGACGGTCCTCAGACAAATCCGGCTGAGCCAAGGTTTTACATTGCAGTCGCTCGCCGAACGCTCTGGTGTGACTTATCAGCAGATCCAGAAATACGAGACCGGTGCCAATCGCCTTTCGGTCAGTCGATTGTTTCTGCTCACGAATTCACTCGGCGTCACAGCCGCGCATTTTCTGCAACAGGTGCAGGACCAGATGGAGATCGACTCACATCCGGAAAAGCACCCCGAACGGGCAGAGCAGCGTTTTGTGAACACGGAAACCGGCCGCAAAGTGATCGCGAGCCTCGCTGCGATCGAAGACGACGCGGTTTTGAAATCCATCGCCAACCTTCTGGCGACGATCAGAAACTCTCCCAAGCACTGACGTTGGGGAATGGTGCCCGTGCGTCGGCATCTGATCACGCTTCACCCTGTCCTGTGGTGTCTGTGCCCGACCGCGACATTCTGCCATGCAGTCAACGCGCGGATAAAGATATAGTGGGAGTGCACCATAACCTTGAGGATTGATCATGACCGCGACCGCACCCGCCGAAACCGCCCCCACCCCGTCCAAGACATTTCTCGCGAATGAACCCTGGGGCATCTGGGCAGGTGTTCTGGCCTTCATTCTCGCGCTCCTGGTCTCAGTCCTGAGTTTCGGCGTCGCCGGGCTGGTCGTTGTCATGGCCCCGGCAGCCCTCGGCATGGTCGCGTTGCTGAGCCTGATTGTTTTCGGCTGAGCACAAGGTCCTGCGGCAAAGCGCCATCGTGACAGCCTGCTGAGATTTCATACATCCGAGGCAGATGTTTACGACAGAGGCTCCCATGACCGACACCGCTGCCCCCGCAAATTCACAGATCACGGCGCCCAGCGCGTCGCGCGCAGATGACGAACCCTGGCCAATCTGGGCCGGGATCATGGTGTATCTCAATCTCCTCGTGATCGCGGCGAAACTCTGGGGGCTCGCCGGGCTGGTCACTATCGCCGTTCCGGCCGCGCTTTTGATGCTGGTGGTGTTGTTGCTGATCGTGAAAGGCTGAGACAGCCAGCCGCATTGCACCTGCGCGATGACAAGATATCTTGTCGTCGAAGCAACGGAGGCATGGGCATGCGCGCGCAATACGACATCGTGATTTCAGGCGGCGGAATTGCCGGGATGACCGCGGCCGCTGCTTTCGGGTCTGCCGGGTATCGCACGCTCTGCGTGGACCCGGCCCCCCCCATCATTGCCGAGGGCGATGCTGGCTCCGATCTGCGCTCCACAGCGTTTTTGCATCCTTCCGTCAAGGTGCTGAAAGCCGCCGGGCTTTGGGAGCGTTTCGCCGCCCATGCCATGCCGCTGCAAGTCATGCGAATCGTGGATGCTGGCGGCGTCGCGCCCGAGCCCCGTGTCAGTCACGACTTTGATGCCGCCGATATTTCAGAGCATCCCTTTGGCTGGAACCTGCCGAACTGGCTCTTGAAACGAGAGATTTCGGCCCGCCTCAGGGACATCGACGCGGTGACATTCCGGCCCGGAATCGCCACCACACGCCTGACCACACGGGAAAGCGGCGCAATCATCGGCCTCTCGGACGGCGCCAGCGTCGAAGCGCGCTTGCTGATCGCCGCTGACGGCCGAAACTCCCCGATGCGCCAGGCCCTTGGCATCAATGTGCGCACCACGCGCTTTGGACAAAAAGCCCTCGCATTCGCAGTGACGCACCCGGTCGCGCATGAGAATGTCTCGACCGAAATCCATCGCTCTGGCGGTCCATTTACCTTCGTTCCGCTGCCCGATCGTGACGGCCAGCCCTGCTCGGCGATTGTCTGGATGGAAACCGGGGCAGAAATCACGCGCCTCGCCGCACTCCCCCCCGCTGCGTTCGAGGCCGAAATGAACGCGCGATCCTGCGGGCTGTTCGGACCGCTGACTTTGGTGTCACGTCTCACAATCTGGCCGATCATCAGCCAGATCGCCGAACGTTTCATCGGCGAGCGCACCGCGCTGATGGCGGAGGCTGCGCATGTCGTGCCGCCCATCGGAGCTCAGGGCTTGAACATGTCGCTGGCCGATCTGACGGTCTTGCTTGACCTCGCCAAGCCTGACAGGCTCGGCAGCCGCGACATGCTGGCAGCATATCAGCGAAAACGTTACCCCGACGTGGCGCTGCGCGTCGCCGGGGTCGGTCTGCTCAATCGCAGCTCGATGATCAGCGCGCAGCCGCTGCGCGATGCGCGCGCAGGGCTTCTGGACGTCATGTACTCGGCAGCCCCGGTCCGCCGCGCATTGATGCAGATGGGCATAGGGGTCCGCTGAACACCCTTATTCCATGTCATGACCCGATCAGCGATGTCAGCAACGTCGATATCGTCGCGACACGCGGTCCTGCGAAGCACCATCGAGCCATCTCGCTCTGCGTCAGTGACCGCACCATCATGGCGCCCCATTCGCCCAGACTCATCCTGTCTCGCTTTGGTCAGGCGATCCAGCCAGCGTTCGATGTGATGCTCCGTTCCCCGAGCGCGCTTGACGCGGGAGCATTACTCAGGCGCGATCAACTGCCCGAGCGCAGGAGGTCGGTAATGAGCACGCCGAAAACGATCTCCGGCCCGACCGTCTTTTGCGCGGCTTCAAGAAGCGACCTGCGCAGATGCGTCAACGTGCTGTGATCCGTAAAGACGCCCGTGAAGCCGCCCACATTCGCATGATCGAACATCACCTGCAGCAAGGCATCGCGCAAGCGCGCTGTATTCGCCGCGACAATCTCCCGTTGCGCCTCGGAGATTTCAAGAGCGACTTTGATGACGATCACCGACGTGATGCGATCCTCGGCAATCAGTGGCACCATGAATTGATTGGCGAACTCATAGGTCGTCAACGCATCGCCATCGGGAAGAACCGGCGCCGGAGCGATCTCGCTTTCCTCCTCGACGATTTCCGGCTCAGGACGCAGGAAAAAACCCGCCCCGACCCCGGCGCCAGCACCGATGACGATCAGAAGTAGCGGGATGAGTTTTCCCATGTTGATATCCTTTCGGGAAAATTCTGGTCAGAACGGTGCGATGATATCCGTGATCTGAGCGCCATAGGCCGGTTGCTGCACATTCGAAATAATCCCGCGCCCGCCATAGGACACACGCGCGCCCGCGATCTTGTCATAAGTGATTTCATTCTGACGCGAGATATCTTCAGGGCGCACATAGCCCGTCACGAGAAGCTCGCGAAGCTCATGGTTCACACGGACTTCCTGACGCCCCTCGATCCGCATCACACCATTGGGCAGGCGTTCAACCACAGTTGAGGCGACTCTCAGAGTTAGTTGCTCATTGCGCCGGACCGAGCCATTGCCGGAAAATTGATTGGAGCCACTGGTTTCGATCCCCGCGCCCAGCGCGATGCCGCCGGGCAAGCGCCGGTCGATGGCCTGAGGAATGCCAAAAAGTTGGGGCGCGGCCATGCTGCTGCTGCCAGAGCGCCCGCGCGAGGTCGCATTCGAGATCTCCGCGCTGTCGTTGATCTCGATGACGACTGTCATGATGTCACCCGGTCGACTGGCACGGCGGTCCCCGAGCAGCGAGCGTTGGTTCGCTGACCACAGAGAGGCATTGTCCGTCGCGCGGACGGCCTCGGTCGAATCGGGCATCGGGATACGGTAGAGCGCTGCGTGCTCCACTGTTTCTTCAACAGGCGAAAAAACTGGCGCGCGGCCGACCTCGTTGAGCGGTGAACACCCGAGAAGGAATGGCACAACCAAGCAGGAAATCAGAAAACGGTACATTCTGGGCATATCCTTTTCGAGCATCTGTCACGTAGTTTCACGGCACTCAGTTTGTTTCGGTCGATCCCGTTACTTCGATCAGCCCCGAAGCGGTGACGACCCCTTGCACAGTCTGCCGCGACGAGAGATTCATGACGGAAACCGGGTCTCCCAGTCCGGCGCGCGTCAGAGCGCGTCCGTCGGACAGGATCGTCAATCCGTTGCTGCGATACACCATGCGCACGACCTCGTTGCGCTTGATGACAGCGGCAGGCCCCAGATCAGCGAGGCGCACAGGCCGGCCAGGATAGATCGCAACGCGTGTTTCCAGCCCGATCACCCGTTCAGGGTCTTGCGCCGCGCCCTCCACGGCCGGTGCGGCCAGGGCGACATCCCCCGGTCGGATGACCTCATTTGCGCGGATCAGCCGCGTCGCAACAAGGCTCTCGGCGGTCGCGAAAGAGGGCAAAAGCATCACCACGACCAGCACCAGCCTGAGCATCAGCGGACCTGCGTTGTTGCGGCCATCATCTGGTCGGCGGCTGTGATGACCTTGGAATTCAGCTCATAGCCACGCTGTGCCTTGATCAGTTCGGTCATTTCGCGCACTGGATCGACCGAGCTTTCTTCGAGATACCCCTGACGCACTGTGCCCAGCCCGTCTGTACCGGGAACACCGATATTTGCAGGGCCCGACGCTTCTGTTTCGAGGAACAGGTTGGAGCCGATCGCTTCAAGACCCTTCTCATTGGAGAAGCCTGCAAGTGTCAGCTGGCCGAGTTGTTGTGGCTGGATCTGGTCAACGAAATACCCGAAAATTTCGCCCTGCGCATTGATCGAAATCGAGCGGACATCGTCAGGGATCACGATGCCGGGCACGACCTCAAAGCCGTCGTTGGTCACGATCAGCCCGTCGCCGGTCCGCTTGAGCCCACCGTCGCGTGTGTAAGCGGCCTGCCCGTCGGGCAAGGTGACCTCGACGAAGCCACGCCCTTCGATGGCGATATCCAGATCCCCCCCGGTGAAGGTGGAGGCCCCTTGCTGAACCTGCATGCTTACCGAGGATGGCCGCACTCCGAGCCCGACCTGCACACCGGTCGGCAAGACCGTGCCATCAGAGGCAGAGATCGCACCGGGGCGGGCGAATTGCTGATAGTGCAGATCGGCAAAATCCGCACGTCGCGCGTTATAGCCGGTCGTGCTCATATTCGAGAGGTTGTTGGCGATGGTATCCACACGCATCTGTTGCGCGCTCATCCCGGTCGCTGCGATATGAAGCGATTTCATTCACAAAATCCTTTTCCTTCAGCGCCCAAGGGTCTGGACGACATTCTTGATACGTTCATCTTCGCTCTCGAAGAACGACATCCCGCGCTCATAGGCGCGCTGCACGTCAATCATGCGCGCAAGCTCGATGATCGGGTCGACATTCGACTCCTCGATGAAGCCCTGCAGCACCATCGGCGCCTCTATGGGTTCCACCTCGCCATCGACGACGAACAAGGTGCCCGCTTCGCGTGATATGGTGACCGGATCGACGGGCCGGACGATTCCCATCTGTGCAAAGGGCACGCCATCTGCAGACAGGGTGCCATCGCGCGCGAGCGAGATATTGCCCGCGTCAGGCGGCACGAAAATCGGGGCTCCGCCGATATCGAGCACGAAATGCCCGTCCATATTGACCAGATCACCTGCCTGATTGGGGGTGAACATCCCTGCGCGTGTCAGTCGCGGTCCCTGAGCCGTTTCAAGCTGGAAGAAACCCTCGCCTTCGATTGCCATGTCGAAACTGCCGCCGGTCTGTGACAAACCGCCCTGCATCTGATAGGTATGACGCGTATTTCCCAGTGCCATCGACAGCGATGGCTCATGCCGTTCGGCCCCCACAACGAATTCCGAGAAGACAACGCCTTCACGGCGAAAGCCCGCTGTTGCAGTGTTCGCAATGTTATGCGCGACAACCTGCATTTCGCGCTGGAGGCCCGAAAGCCGGGTGAGCGCAATATAGCCTGCGTTTTCCATAGCTCAGGCCCCCGCGATCAATGGCACGATCTCGTTCTGGAAAAAGTCGACCAGAGTGGTGGTCATGAAGCTCATGGACACCCAGAAAACGAGCACAATAGCTGCGAGCTTCGGCACAAAGGTCAGTGTCATTTCCTGAATCGAGGTCAGAGCCTGAAAGAGACCGACGGACACACCGGAAATGAGCGCTGCCACGAGGATCGGCGTCGAGATCAGGGTCGCGACCCAAAGCCCTTGCCGCAGCGTATCGAAAAAAACAGTCTCTTGCATCGCTCAGACCGGCATCCGCAGGATTTCAAGATACGCGTCCACAACCTTGTCACGCACGGCGACTGCGGTTTCCACAGCGAGTTCGGTCGCAGCAAGTGCTTCGACCAGGGCATGCGGATCGGCACCCGAGATCATGGTCTCCGTCGCGGCCGCCTCGGCCTTGTGAACGCCGCTTGCAAAATCGCCCAGTGCGGCGCCGAACGCGGCCTCGCTGCGCGGGCTTGGGGCAGGTGCGGCGGCATTGCGCGCCAGATCGTAATTGTGAACAGCGAGATTCGCGGCAATCGTCATGGGTTAATTCCTTTCTGGAACAATGTTACCGGCGGAGCAGTTCGAGCAGCCCCTGCGCCATCTGCCGGGTCTGGTCGAACATGCGAAGATTTGCCTCATAGCTGCGCCCGGCCTCACGGGCATCAGCGACTTCGATCATCAGATCGACAGTCGAGCCCTCATAGAAGCCGGTGTCATCAGCGAGGGCGTGGCCCGGATCGTAGATGCGCGGCAACTCGCGCCGGTCCAGTTGCACTGGCCCAGTCACAACCCGCGATGTGGCTGTTGCGCGGTCCAATTCGGTCCGGAAGTCGACGGTCTTGCGCCGGTACCCGGGCGTATCGGCATTGGCGATATTCTCGGAGACATGGCGCAACCGCCGCGCCTGCGCTTCCATCCCCGAAGCGCTGACCCCGAAACTGCTGAACAGATTTCCCATATCATCCCCCTCTAGCGGCCAAGCGCTGCGCGCAGGACATTGCGGGCGGAGCCGTAGACCGCCAGCGCAAGTTCATGACTTTGCTTGTTTTGTGCCCCGCGCATCATCTCTCGCTCCAGCGAGACCGAATTGCCATTGGGGGAGAGGACCGGGGCGTTGCGATCCGTCCGGGCAACGAGGCCCGGTGCGCCTGCTTCATTATGCAGATGCGTGACCCGCGTCGCGGTCAATGGGGTGGCCTTCTGGTAGCTATCCCCAAAATCCGCAAGGTCGCGCGCTCTGAAACCGGGTGTGTCGGCATTGGCGATATTCTCGGCAATCGTCACTTGCCGCGCTGCAGAATGCCGCGCCATCTGCTGCGCCATGCGCATCACATCGGGTATGTCGAACATGAGGGTTTCTCCCGTCAACTCATGCACCAATCTTTAAGAGTGATTCGATTAAGGATAGGTAAGCGAAGTGCAGAAAGCCGACGTCCCGATGAATATTCTCGATGAAATCCACGCCCAAATTCATGAATTGCACCCCATGCGTGTGTCAGGGCGAATCAGCCGGATCGACGGGCAATTGCTGGCGGTCGAAGGGCTGACGGATCGCGCGCGGATCGGCGACTGGCTGGATATCCGGACGCGCGACGGAACCCGGATCGGGGCGGAAATCCTGCGGCTGACGCCGGATGAGGCCTTCGCGCTTCCCGACGGGCCGCGCGAGGGGCTCGCGATTGGTGACCGCGCCGAACACCGCCCTGCGCGGGGCATCGCCCCCGATGACAGCTGGATCGGGCGCGTGATCGACCCCTATGGTCGCCCGCTGGACGGGCGCGCACTTTTGCCCGGCACACGCATCAGGTCGCTCGACACGCCCGCGCCAGAGCCGGCGCGGCGGGGGCGGCTCGGGGCGCGGCTGGAGACGGGCATGGCCGTGTTCAACACGCTCCTGCCTGTGGTCGAAGGCCAGCGGATCGGGCTTTTTGCAGGCTCGGGCGTCGGCAAATCCATGCTCTTGGGCAATTTCGCGCGCAATATGCAGGCCGATGTCGTGGTCATCGCGCTGATCGGCGAACGGGGACGCGAGCTGCGCGAATTCGTCGAGGATGTGCTGGGGCCGGAGGGGCTCGCGCGCGCCGTGATCATCGC
>PXDM01000495.1 GCA_003565055.1 Paracoccaceae bacterium | reverse complement strand
ATGCAGCCCTGCGACTTGGTCTTCCTGTTCGACCGCCTGCCCGCAGAGGCTGTGGACGCATGCTTCAACCACCTCTCACAGCACATGCGCAATCCCCGCTACAGGCTGACCCGCGCGATACGCAAGGAGTCCCGTCTGGATCTGACCGTCAACGGCACGCGCTGGCTGATCGAGGCCACGAACCCGCAGACGATCCGGCCGCTTTTCCGTCCGGCATTCCACGGTGCGAGCAGGCCGCAGCCTCACCTTACCGCGTCTGTCGAGCAAAGCACTGCGGCCCTGCGCTTCCGCGTCGGGGCGGGCGGCAATGATCAGCACCTCTCGGACTGCCTTGAGCTGCTCTTTCAGCACTGCAAGCCGGTAGCAGTGATCCTGATGGACCAGAAAACCACGCTCACCATGGACGAATTTCAAGCCTTGTCCCTTCCCGGCCTGCATCGCCTTGTGCCGGGCAAGACACTCATCGCGCCCAGAGGCCGCCCGTCGGTTTTTGCAACCCCGCCCCGGTCGATCCCGACCCTCTTGTCGGGCGAGGCAGGGCCGGGGCTTGACGGGTCGCAAGACATTTGCGCCGCATTGGCCGCCCAGTTTCGCGACACCCCGCGCTGGTCATGGATCAGCGGCTCTCTGCCAGGGCGGGCAAGGATCGGGATTCTCGCAGGCAAGACAGGGCCGGTGCTCCTCGACCGGCTGCAGGCCGTCACAGGAACCATCAGGATCAATGCGCCGAAACCCCAGCCCCGCCGCGCAGGCGACCGGGCCTGAAACACAGGCCGGACTCGCAGAAAGGCTATTCGGCGTAGACCCGCAAACCCACCAATTGCGTCAGGGGAACGCCCAGCGTCGTGAATGCGGCGAGTGACATCTGGCTCCCGGCACCTGCCGGAGCACCTGACGGCCGCAACTCCACGCGCAACGACCCCGTAGATTGCCGCAACTCGATCCGCCCTTGCTGAACCCGCGTCACAAGCCCCGTGCGCAGCCAGTGCCCGGCCTCCCCCGGACTGCCAAGGCTCGCCAGCGTCTCGCCCAGAAGCTCAGTGCGCGCGGCAGGCGGCGCGAGTGCTGCGCTTCGTTCGGCAGCGCTGGTCTGATCGAGCGCCTCAGGCCGCACCCCACCAGCACCCACATTCTGCACTGGCGACGTCGCCGACGGTCGCGCCTGCGGACGCATCGTCTCCTCCCCGGGGGCCATCACCGCGATTTCGGCCCCATCCGCCACGCCGCCACGACCGGAGCCGCCGCCCGTCAACTGCGCGCAAGCGCCAAGCGCCAGAAGCGACGACAGGGAGAGTGCAAGTGCATAAGTCTGTTTCATCTCCCCTGATTACTGCCAAAGATGCGCTGCGGCAATGGGCTTGCCACTTGCCGCATGCCCCCAAGATGGCTAGTTTGCCCGACATGACTGCACCGCTGATTGATCCGTTTGCCCGTCCGATCTCCTACCTGCGCGTCTCGGTGACGGATCGCTGCGATTTTCGCTGCGTCTATTGCATGGCCGAGCAGATGACCTTTCTGCCGAAGAAAGAGCTTCTGACCCTCGAAGAGCTCGACCGCATGTGCTCGACTTTCATCGCGATGGGGGTGGAGAAACTGCGCATCACCGGCGGTGAACCGCTGGTGCGCAAGGATATTCTCACCTTCTTTCAGGCGATGACACGGCATCTTGACAGCGGGGCGCTCAGGGAACTGACACTGACCACGAATGGCAGCCAGCTGCGCAAATATGCCAAAGCGCTGGCCGATTGCGGGGTCAGGCGCATCAATGTGTCGCTCGACACACTTGATGACCAGAAATTCGCTGCAATCACACGCTGGGGCAGGCTGGCACAGGTGCGCGACGGGATTGCGGCGGCGCAGGAAGCCGGGATGCGCGTCAAGATCAACGCTGTGGCACTCAAGGGCTTCAATGAAGATGAGCTTTTCACCCTGCAGGACTGGTGCGCGCGCGAGGGCATGGACCTGACCTGGATCGAGGTCATGCCGATGGGTGATCTGGGCAATGAGGACCGGCTGGACCAGTATTGGGCGCTCAGCGACTTGCGCGCGCGGCTGGCCGAGCGCTTCACGCTGACTGATCTGGCCGAACGCAGCGGCGGCCCGGCGCGCTATGTGCGGCTGGAAGAAACCGGGCAAAAAATCGGCTTCATCACACCGCTGACGCATAATTTCTGCGAAAGCTGCAATCGCGTGCGGCTGACCTGCACGGGCGAGTTGTACATGTGTCTCGGGCAGGAAGACATGGCCGATCTGCGCGCGCCGCTGCGGGCGTCCTCGGACAATGATCTGTTGCAGGACGCCATCCGCGCAGCGATCGCGCGCAAGCCCAAGGGCCACGATTTCGACTATTCACGCCAATCAGTTTCCGGTCAGGTCACCCGCCATATGAGCCACACCGGCGGCTGATCCGCACCTCACGTCAGCTTGCGCCGCCGCGACACGGAAATATCCAGCTCGGTAATCTTCTTGCGCAACGTGTTGCGGTTAATGCCCAGCAGGTCCGCACAGCGCGCCTGATTGCCCCCGGTCGCGTCCAGCGCGATCTCGATCAGCGGCGTTTCCATTTCACGCAGGATGCGCCCATAGAGCCCCGGCGGCGGCAATTCCTGCCCATGCAGATCGAAATAGCGGCGCAGATGGCGTCCAACCGAGTCAGACAGCGTTTCATCCGTGATCCGCTCGCCCACGACCAACGCACTCGGCTGGCTTTGCAGCGCGCCCTCGATCTCGGCGCGCGAGATCACCGGGTCCGATTGCGTCAGGCTCAGCCGTCGCAGCGTGTTTTGCAACTGGCGCACATTGCCCGGCCAAGAATATGCGCGCACCAGCTCCATCGCTTCGGCCGAGAGGCTGCGCAGGCTCGCGCCCTCATCCGCCGCTTGCGACAGGAAGTGTCGCGCCAGCGGGTCGAGATCGTCGATGCGTTCGCGCAGGGACGGCACGTTCAGCACCACGCCCCCCAGCCGGTAATAGAGATCCTCACGCAGCGCGCCTTCGGCCAGCGCGCGCGTCAGATTGCCCTGCGCCGTCGCCATCACCCGCGGCCCGTCATCCGCGATCACATCCAGCAGACGCGCCGCGCGCAGTTGGGCATCCGTGTCAAACGCCGTCAACTCATCAAAAAGCAGCGTCCCGCCGCGCACCCGCGACAAGAGCGTTTGCGCCCCGTCCGAGCTTTGCAGATCCTCGACACTGGCGGTCACGAAGGGCTGGTTGCGACGATCCGACAAGTCATGCACGGTCCGCGCAATCAGCGATTTGCCCGAGCCTGATTCCCCGATGATCAGCACCGGCATGGGCGAATTGATCACCCGCGCGATCAGCCGATAGAGCTCCTGCATCGCAGGGGTGCGCCCGACCAGCGGCATGCTGTCCATGCTCAGCATATCCCCGCGCGGTGCAGGGGTCTGTCGCTGTGGCGCCTCTGACGCCGAGATCAGGCGGCGATTCTTCATCGCAGCGCCCGCGCGTTTCAGCAGGTCCGGCAGATCGAAGGGCTTGGGCAGATAATCATGCGCCTCGACCTCATTGGCCTGGATCGCGGTCATGATCGTGTTCTGCGCCGAAATCACGATCACCGGCAGGTCCGGGCGTTCCTTGCTGATCTTGGGGATCATCTCGATCCCGTTGCCATCCGGCATCATCACATCCGTGATCACCAGATCGCCGCGCCCCTCCTCGACCCAACGCATCAGCGTCGTGAGGCTCGAGGTCGCATGCACCTTGCACCCCGCCCGCGTCAGCGCCTGTGTCAGCACAGTGCGGATCGTGCGGTCATCGTCGGCGACCAGAACAGTTCCATCCATCAGCGCCTCTCCTTCATGCCTTGGTTTCTGCCGCACGCGGCAGCGAAATGCGAAAAACGGTGCGCCCCGGCGCAGTTTCCACGGAAATCCAGCCGTCATTGGCGGCAATGATCTTCGAGACCAGCGCCAGCCCCAGCCCGGTGCCATTCTCGCGACCCGACACAAAGGGATCGAAGATCTCATCGGCGATCTCAGCCGGCAGGCCCGGGCCATCGTCGATGATCTCGACATGGATGGGCAGCGCGACATCCTCACCACTCGCCGCACGCAGCCGCAGCGAATGCTCAAAGAAGCTGCGGATCTCGATCTTGCCCCCCATCAGATTGGCCTGGGCCGCGTTTTTCAGCAGGTTCAGGATCACCTGCAAAAGCTGATCGCTATCCGCGAGCACAGGCGGCAGGGATGGATCATAGCTCTTGCGGATGCGCATATGCGCAGCAAAACCGACCTCCGCCGAGCGGCGCGCGCGTTCCAGAACGTCGTGGATATTGACCGCGCGCAGGTCCGGCGGGCGCTGGTTGCCGAATTGCTCGACCTGATCGAGCAGCTTCACGATGCGCTGCGTCTCGGCCACGATCAAATCCGTCAGCGCCCGGTCCTCGCCCGAGAGCCCCATCGACAAAAGCTGCGCCGCGCCGGTGATCCCTGCAAGCGGGTTCTTGATCTCATGCGCGAGCATCTGCGACATGCCGATGGCCGAGCGCGCAGCGTGCCGTATGCCATCGGCCTTGCCGAGCTTGCCTGCAATCTCGCGCGGGGTCAGCAGCATCAGCACCAAATCGCGACGGTCCCCGAACAGCGCAAGCTGGATCGCGCATTGCCCGCCCGGACGCTCACCGATATTCACCAGCACGTCATTGATGAACACGGGCGCGCGATTGGCACGGCACCGCATCAGGGCTGCATGCAGCGGCGCGTCGGTCTCGATCAGCCGCGCCAGTGCCTGACCCAGAACCGCCCGGCGCGAGAGGCTGAAATATTGCTCCGCCGCAGGATTGCAGTCGACCACCGATTCGACCCCGTTCTGCTGCCCGATCATCATCGCAGGCACAGGCAGCGCCGCCCAGATGGATCCCGTAGCGGGCGGCGTCATGCGGCTTGCTCCAGATCAGCACAGGGCAGGAGGGCTTCGGGCAGAAGGCGCAGAACCTCCGCCGGGTCGCGCGCAGTCAGGACGAGGTGACGCAGCGCAGGGGCTCCGCGCGCTGCATCAATGTACCATCCCAGATGTTTGCGCGCCGTCTTCAGCCCCAGATCGCGCCCGTAGAAAGACAGCATCGCCTCGTAATGGCTGGCCACCAGATCGACCAGCGCCGCGCCTTCGGGGCGCTGCGGGGCCGCACTGCCGTAAAGCGCGGCTGCGATTTCCGCGAGCAACCAGGGCCGCCCCTGCACGCCGCGCCCGATCATCACCCCCGATGCGCCCGATTGCGCGAGCGCCGCACTGGCAGTCGCCGGGCTGACAATATCGCCATTGGCAATGACTGGCACGCCCGCCGCATCCACCACAGCGCGAATCGCGGCCCAATCCGCGCGGCCCTTGTAGAACTGGCAGCGCGTGCGACCATGCACTGTCACCATGCGCACTCCAGCCTCCGCCGCGCGGCGCGCGATCTCAGGCGCATTCAGGCAATCGTCATCCCAGCCGAGCCGCATCTTGACCGTCACCGGCACGCGGACCGCGCCCACCACTGCCGCGATCAGCGACAGCGCGTGATCAGGCGCTCGCATCAGCGCCGAACCCGACAGCCCGCCCACGACCTTCTTGGCCGGGCAACCCATATTGATGTCGATGATCTCCGCGCCGCCCGCTTCGGCCATGCGCGCGGCCTCGGCCATCCAATGCGCCTCGCGCCCTGCGAGCTGCACGGCAGTGCGCGCCTCGCCCAGCCCCAACTCTGCGCGCGCTTTCGCCCGGACCGAGGGCTTGGCCTGCACCATTTCCTGACTGGCCACCATTTCCGACACCACCAGCCCCGCCCCGAAACTGGCCACGACACGCCGAAACGGCAGATCCGTGATCCCCGCCAAGGGGGCCAGCAGAACGGGCGGTGTGATTTTCAGGGCGTGCAGCGCCTCTGGCACAGGGCGCGGCGAGGGAGTGTCCGTCATTCATAGGTCCTGTATCTGATGCTTTGTCCCTAAACCTGCAGGCGAGCCGAGGCAAATACCATACGCGAAGCCTTGGCGCATAATTGATCAGATGCTTAATTTTTAAGCACACAGCCGAGATCCGGGCGCGGATTGTCAGCGCCCCCTGCTTCGGCCTATAGCTAGAGCCGCAAAGCAGAGGCCGGACATGGACCAGATCGCCGCCATCATTGTCGCCGCCGGACGCGGCACCCGCGCCGGGGCGGGACTGCCCAAGCAATGGCGCTCTGTGGCCGGGCGGCCCGTGCTCGACTGGACGCTCCAGGCCTTCCGCCGCGCGGGGCTCACACAGTTGGTGGTGGTGATCCATCCTGATGACCGCGCGCGGGCGGGAGCCCTGCTCGCCCCCGGCGAAATGCTGGTCGAAGGCGGCGCGGAGCGCGTCGCCTCAGTGCGCGCGGCCCTTGAGGCACTGGCCCCTGCCCCGCCCGCGCAGGTGCTTATCCATGACGGCGCGCGCCCGCTGGTCAGCGCGCAGGTCATCGCCGATGTGCGCGCCGCGCTTGCGGATGCGCCCGCTGCCGCGCCGGCGCTGCCCGTGGTCGATGCGCTCTGGCGCGGCACAAGCGGCGAGGTTCAAGGCACCGCGCCGCGCGACGGGCTGTTTCGCGCCCAGACCCCGCAGGGCTTCGATTTCGCCGCGATCCTGCGCGCCCATCGCACCCATTCCGGCCCCGCCGCCGATGATGTGGAAATCGCCCGCGCCGCAGGGCTTCGGGTTGCGATCACACCGGGCTGCGAGGATAATTTCAAACTCACCTATCCCGCCGATTTCGCCCGGGCGGAACGGCTCCTGACAGAAAGGCATGCAATGGATATTCGGCTGGGCAATGGCTATGATGTGCACCGCTTCGGCGAGGGCGCGGGCTGCTGGCTCTGCGGGGTGCTGGTCCCGCATTCGCGCGCGCTGCAGGGCCATTCTGACGCGGATGTGGGCATGCATGCGCTGACCGATGCGATTTACGGCGCGCTGGCCGAGGGCGATATCGGCCAGCATTTCCCGCCCTCCGATCCGCAATGGAAGGGTGCCGCCAGCGAGATTTTCCTGCGCCATGCGGTCGATCTCGCGGCACAAAAGGGCTACCGTATCGCGAATTGCGATGTCACTCTGGTCTGCGAGATGCCGAAAATCGGCCCGCATGCCAAAGCCATGCAAGCGCGCCTCGCGCAGATCATGACGCTTGCGCCAGAGCGCGTGAGCGTCAAGGCCACGACGTCCGAACGGCTGGGCTTCACCGGGCGCGAGGAAGGGATTGCCGCGCTCGCCACGGCCTGCCTGATCGCAGATGGAAAGGTGGACGCATGACCCCGACCCGACTGATCGCGACATTTTTCGGCGCGGGCCTCCTGCGCCCTGCGCCCGGCACCTGGGGCTCACTCGCGGCGCTCCCCGCCGCATGGGCGCTGCATGAAATCGGCGGCTTCTGGCTCTTAGCACTGGCGACGGCGCTGGTGTTCTTGCTGGGCTGGTGGGCGACCGTGCAGGAAACGCGCGGGCTCGATGACCCCGACCCCTCCGAGATCGTCATCGACGAGGTTGCGGGCATGTGGCTCGCGCTCTGGCCGGTCTCGCTCGGCGCGATGCTGCAGGGCGTGCCGGTGCTGGCGCTCTGGCCGGGCTGGGTTGTGGCCTTTCTGGCGTTCCGGGCGTTCGACATCTGGAAACCGGGGCCAGTGGGGCTTGCCGACCGGATGCATACGCCCTTGGGCGTGATGCTCGATGACATCATCGCAGGCGGGCTCGCAGCGATGGTCGTCGCGGTCTTTGCAGTCGTGGCGCATGGAATGATGGGCATATGAGCGCCGCCGATGTGCTCGCAGCCGCACGCGCAAGCGGGGTGCAGATCACGGCGGCCGAAAGCTGCACTGGCGGGATGATCATGGCCGCGCTGACCGAGATCGCAGGCGCGTCCGATGTGGTGGATCGGGGGTTTGTCACCTATTCCAACGCCGCCAAAACCGACATGCTGGGCGTGCGGCCCGCGACCCTTGACGCATATGGGGCCGTGTCCGAAGAGGTCGCGCGCGAAATGGCCGCAGGCGCTCTCGCGCGCGCAAGGGCCGGGATCGCCGTCGCCGTGACCGGCATCGCAGGCCCCGGCGGCTCCGCGCACAAGCCCGAGGGCCGCGTCTGTTTCGGCCTCGCAACCGCTGAAGGAACCCAAAGCGAAACCGTGGATTTCGGGCCTCTCGGCCGGGCCGAGGTCCGGCGGGCCACAGTCCAGCACGCGCTGCAGCTTCTCAGCACAGCCTTGGCGCATCATCGGTGATGCGCCTGCCCCAAAACATCTGACCCGGCGGGGCCTCTGACGGACCGCGCAGCACGCTGACGCCGGCACGAACCAAAACCCGCCCCGGTGTCAATTGTCAGGCAACCAGGGCCGTGTTTGTCGGCACATCCCGGCATTCAAGCGATGGAGATCGCGAACAAGACGCTTTGGTGGCCCCTGAGGGACTTGAACCCTCACGCCCATACGAGCAACGCATTTTAAGTGCGGTCTGTCTACCTATTCCAGCAAGGGGCCGACTGCGGCTGGTCTAGACCGGGCGCAGGGATGCATCAAGAGCGGATATCCCGAACATCGCAAGCAAATGGCGCTGCGTCTCTTGCTCGATGCTTTTTTGAGGTCTTCTCTTGGAAGACGCTTTTCCTGGTCCGCAAGCGTGAAACCGAAGCGACAGCGCCGCAGTCTCTCGAAAAGGTCAGGCGTCCCGAACAGGCCCATAAATTACATGACCAGTTCCGAGGCGGGCAGCCGCAGCACGTAGCGATTGCGCCAGCGCGCGCGACAGAGTTGCCGGGCCAGAGGATCCCTTCTGCGCGACCTGCTCACGCAACAGAGATTGTATGATGGCCCGTCTCATGCAGCCCCGGACAGAAAGGCCGTCAGATTATCGGCCAGCATATCGCTGAGATAGCCGCCTTCCTGCACAAGCAGCAGCGGCAGGCCAAGCCCGGCAATCGCCGCGGCGATGCGTTGGAACCCGTCGGTCGTGACGGCCAGGCCCTTGAACGGGTCATCGACATGCGCATCCAGCCCCAGCGCCACGACAATCACATCGGCGCCAAACGCCTCGATCCGGGCAAGCGCTGTGTCGAGGGCGGTCAGATACCCCGCATCATCCGTGCCGCGCGGCAGGGGCAGGTTCAGGTTGCAGCCCATCCCGCGCCCTGCGCCGCGTTCCTGTGCCGCCCCCCAGAAAAACGGGTAAAAGCGGTCGGGATCCGCATGCAGCGAGACCGTCAGCACGTCGTCGCGCGCGTAGAATATGCCCTGCGTGCCATTGCCGTGATGCACATCGACATCGAGAATCGCAGGCCGCAGCGCCTGCGCGCGCAGGCGCTCGGCGGCGATGGCGGAATTGTTGAGAAAACAGAACCCCCCCGCGAGATCGGCAAAGGCATGATGCCCCGGCGGGCGCGCCAGCACATAGACCGCGCCCTCCCCCCCAGCCAGCAGATCGGCCCCCGTGATCGCTGATTGCGCAGACCAATAGGCCGCGTCCCATGTCTTCGCACCGATCGGGCAAGCCGTATCGGCCTGATGATAGCCCGCCTGCCCGATGGCGGATTTCGGGTAATTGTCGGAGCGCTGCGCCGGGTGGATATTGGGGATCACTTCGGGCCCTGCATCGGGGATGCGCTGCCAGCGTGCATAAATGCTGCGCAGGAAATGCAGATATTCGGCACTGTGCACAGCGGCAATCGGGCCAAGCCCTGTCTCCTCGGGCGGCTGAAACCTGCAGCCTGCGGCCTCCGCCCCGGCTTTCAGCCGTGCGATGCGCTCGGGCGATTCCGGGCTCGGATAGGTCTTGCCATTGGCCATGAAATGCTGCGGATCATGCAGCCGCTGGCGGTTGTCGAATATCGCTTTCATCCGGCCCTCTCGATCATTGCCTCAAACCCCTCTGCGCCCAGACGCAGCTCTTGCTGGTCATCTGCCTCGGAAAACCCCAACCAGGCATAGAAGCGCCGCGCGCCATGGCTGTGGTGATAGGCCGCAAGGCGCATCCATCTGGCCGCCCAGCGTGCCGCGCCATCGCAGGCGACCTGCGCCAGAAGCTGCGCGCCCAGCCCTTGCCCGCGCACGCCCTCGCTCACCCACAGATCCGAGACATAGATGCCTGCCGCCCCCCGCACCGTCGAGAAGACCGGACTGTAGAGCACCGCGCCCAGCGTCTGGTCGCCCCGCAAGGCAAGGATCGCCTGCGCGACGGGTGCGGGGCCGAGGACCGCCGCTGTCAGCGTCGCGCGCTCAGTGCAGTACTCTTCGGCGATGGCTGCGCTCAGCGCGCGCAAGGCTGTCTCGAGCCGCGCCAGATCCTCCGCGCCCTGAACCGCGCGAAATGTCAGCGCGTGCTCACGCATGAACCCGCTCCGCCCCTTTGAGCCCCAGCCTCGCGCGCACGTCGTCGGGGGACATGACGTCGCGCCCCAGCCGCTCCACGATCTCGCGAATCCTCGCCACCTGCTCGGCATTCGAGCGCGCAAGCTGGCCGCGCGCGATGGTCAGGCTGTCCTCCAGCCCCACACGCACATGCCCACCCATCGCCGCCGCCATGGTGATCAGCGGCATCTGGAACCGTCCCGCTGCCAGAACCGAGAACAGATAATCGCCCCCGAACAGCTTGTCGGCGATGCGCACCATATGGCTCAGGTTTTCCGGGTCCGGCCCCATGCCGCCCAGCACACCGAACACGAACTGGATAAAATAGGGCGGCCGGATCAGACCGCGGTCAGCGAAATGGCGCAGCATGTAGAGGTGGCTGAGGTCATAGCATTCGAACTCGAACCGCGCGCCGCGCTCGGTGCCCAGGCGCGTGAGGATGCGGGCAATATCGCGCGGTGTGTTCTTGAAGACCAGATCATCCGTGCCTTTCAGAAACGGCTTTTCCCAGTCATGCAGCCAGTCGCGATCTTTCCCCAGCATCGGGTAGAGCGCGAAATTCATCGTGCCCATGTTCAGCGAGGCCATCTCGGGCGCAATCGCCAGAGGTGCGGCCAGCCGGTCGTCGAGCGACATCACCGCACTGCCCCCGGTGGAGAGGTTCAGCACAGCATTCGTCTCGCGCGCAAGCACTGGCACGAACCCGTTGAAATGCGCAAGTTTGGCCGAGGGCTGGCCCGTCACAGGGTCGCGTGCGTGCAGATGCAGGATCGCGGCCCCGGCGTCAGCGGCCTCGCGCCCGGCCTGTGCGATCTGCGGCCCGGTGATCGGCAGATGCGGTGACATGCTCGGTGTGTGGATGGAGCCGGTCAGCGCGCAGGTGATGATGATCCCCGACATGCGCCCTCACGCCAGTTCCGCAAGCGCCAGCTCTGCCACCAGACGGGTCAGCGCCGCATCCAGCGTCTCGGTGATCTCGTCGAGATGCGTCTCGGTGACGATCAGCGGCGGGCAGACCATGATGTGATCCCCCTCCAGACCGTCACGGGTGCGCCGCGAATAAACGATCAGACCCATCTCATAGGCGATATCGACCAGCCGCT
>PXDM01000406.1 GCA_003565055.1 Paracoccaceae bacterium | reverse complement strand
GAGCGCGAAACCCGGCGCTCCCTCTGGGACACCTGGTCCACGTTCCTCGCCCTCGTCGGCCTGCTGAGCGTGGAATGGTTCTTGAGGAAACGGTGGGGGTTGGTGTAGGGAATGGCGGTCGGGTGGGCCTGATCGGAAACGGCCTTAGCGAACGCGTTTATCGTCCCGCAATGCTTTCCGACTTTGGATGCCAAGAACGCTCCTGCGCATCCGCGGCGGGAGAAGCGGTGGGCTTTGCACCTCGCTCGGGTTCGCGTAGAGAGTCAACGTATTTAACCACGCTGTTGCCGAACCGACGCGAGTTCTCGCATCGAATCCTGCGCGTGTCTTTCACGATCGGGGCATCATCCATGATCGTCTCCAACCAACTGATTCGGTGTCAGCAGCGCTGGAACTGCCGGGTTCAGTAGGTTCCCTGTCTTTCCTCGGATAATTGCATTCGCTTCCGCCAGACGGCTGCCAGCCGTCTGGGCTCGTTGCGACCCCGTCCGTGATGGACGATCCACCACTTATTCTTCTTCGAGCTAAGCCCGTTGGCGCGCAGCTTACGCAATACATGTCGATCCCCGGCGTCGAGCCGTTGCTTCACGGCGCGCGCCGGTCCAAAGTCGGCTTGTCTACAGTAGTGCATCCAACCGGTCAGTGCCAATCTCTTTGCTGCTACCGCCTCTATGGAATCGGCTGTCAGTGAGCGACACGCGGAGACGTATTTGTCACCAAGGGCCAGAGCATCGCGCGCGTGCATGCGGCTTATGGCTGTCCCCCTCGGTTTCGACACAGAGATGTTGTGAACAAGGCGCTGCTGCGAGCGGGTTTGCAGCCCGATCAGCTTCTTCTTCTTTTCATTCACGCTAATGCCGCGATCTATCAATTGCCTTTCGAGCTTTGCCACAGCGCGTTCACCCATTGTCTTGTGCTTTCCCGACAACACAAAGTCATCGGCCACTCGAGAGTACCGAAGACCTTGGCTGCCGGCCATTGACGACATGCACTGATCGATGCGCCAAAAGAACAGGTTCAGGGCATCACCGCTTACAGGTGATCCCTGTGGTACCCCTCCACGATACGTGAAAAGCAAGGTCAGGAGCTTGGCGGTATCGTGACAGAAGCCAAGGGCGCGTAGCTCCCGCTGCATCGCGCCAGGAGAAATGGACGGATAACAATCGGCTGCATCCCGCGTCCAAACATAACGACGGCCGACATGAACGCGAGCACTGGAAAAACAGGACCTACGTCGAACGCCTCCATGCGCTGCCCGATGATGCAGCCGATTCCGCTGGAGAAAACTGTGAAGCCCCCTAAGGCGCCGTTTCGGCCGTTTGTGCAGCGGGTCAATCGGTCGATGCTTCTTGCCGTCCCACTGCATTCGCCGAGGCTTGTAACAGCGCTCGATATGACGGGCGAATGCCCAAACCTGGTCAGTAGAAAGCCCCATTGCCTGGGCAATGTCTTCAGGCCGGATGTCCTTCGGCCTCACGTCGTGATTCCTTTCGTAATAGTGTAGCCAATGCGTCCTCCATGTCGATTAACTGACCAACGGTGTCAGTCAGTGCTGCGGTTCGCTCGTCAGCCGACTTCAGCGAATCACTTGCCATTCCGATAACAACAAGCGTTTCCGAGGGCACACCCAGTGTCGTCGCAAGCCGCCGCAGTACGGCCAGCGACGGTTGGCGGCTTCCATTCTCCACGAGGCTCAAGTACGGCACGCTAACTCGACTCATTTTGGCGACATCGGTCACCTTCATTGACCGCGCCTGTCGCAATATTCTAATTGTCTTTCCCAGTCGGTTGGTCATCACGGGAAGACTCCTTGTTGACAGTGTGTTGGACAGGTCGTTCGTTTCGCCGACCTCATGACTTCAGGATGTGAGAATGTGGTCAATCTCGCCTTGCAGGAACGAGGTCAACACCTCGACCTGCAATTCGACCTCCACCGCATCCGCCGCGGGGCACGACTGTCCCCAATGAGCGAGCCGCTCAATGGTTTCAGCGAGCTTAACCGCGTCATCCATAACCCCCCGCATCTCACGACCTTGGCCCTGCTCAAGGTTCTTGAGCAGCTTGCGAATGGCAACCGCACGTCGTTCGACGTCACGGAGCACTTCGCGGGGCCGTGTTGCGGTACCTCTTAGCTTTGCTTTCATATTCTTCTCCTTCTTGAAAGCAGGCTCCAGAACGAAAACGGACAGCACCTAAGTCCATCCGTTTGGGGGGCATTGCCATCCGCAGCGGCCTCAAGCCGCTACGGTCCTCAACTGCTACCACCGTCGGGTGGCAGGCTCGACGAATCGACCATGCCATGCGGCACGCATCGTTCGCCTCCGGCACTGGGCCGGGAGTGTTAGGAGCCCACACCAAGAGGTTCCGCGAATTGTCAAACAGCGAGTCGGTTTCTCCGACTTTTCTATGATTATATCCAGAGGCGGCGGGTGGGTCAATAGCGGTTAATAAGTTTACTGCAATGCGACCACAAACGCCCTCCATTGCGGAAAAATAGGCAAGATACACGGGGTGGGCAAGTGTTGTGCTGGCGTGTCGG
>PXDM01000235.1 GCA_003565055.1 Paracoccaceae bacterium | reverse complement strand
GCGCTGTGGGCGCGGGGCGTTTTTCGATGTCGCGGTCGATATCCGGCGCGGCTCTCCCACTTACGGGCGCTGGTTCGGGATCGAGCTGTCTTTCGAGAACCCGACCCAGCTGTGGATTCCGGCCGGTTTCCTGCATGGGTTTGTCACGCGCCGCTATGATACGGAAATCCTGTATAAATGCACCGATTACTATGATCCGCAATGCGAAGGATCGGTGCTGTGGAACAGTGTGGGGATCGATTGGGGGCTGGAGACAGAGCCGCTGCTGTCCGAAAAAGACGCACAGGCCGTGCCCTTCGAGGATTTTGAAAGCCCCTTTGTCTATGAAGGCGAAGACAAGGATGAGGCGGCGCTCTCAGTCCTGATCTGAGAGCGGATAAAGGCTGCGCCAGCGCAGGGGCAGAAGACGGCCCGGGTAACGCCGGGCCAGATCACGCTGCATCCGGTCGGGCAGGCACAGCCGCGCCAGCCCCTGCCGTACCTGTCGGGGCAGGGTTCTGCCGTTATTGGTATAGCCCGGATCGGGCGTGGCCCAGCCGGGCCCGTAATAGGCGCGCAGAAAGGCTTCGGGTGCGCGCGGGCGCAGCACCTCAACCCCGCACATCTGACTGGCATCAGGCCGGGTGAAGTCCTCAAGCGCCAGAGGCAGGCAGGCATGTTTGTGCAGCCAGACCTGACCCTGCACCGGGCTGAAGACAGGGCGGTTGTCGAGATGGCACCAGTCCGGGCCTGATGCTGCGCGCACGCGAAATGGCCTACCCAGTTCGTTCAGTTCGATCACATAGCCCAGATCGGCCAGTCGGCTCATGATACGGATGGTCTCGTCGCGCACGGCCTCGGGGCTGTTATGGGGCGACGGGTAGCCGATGTCGAAATCATCATCCCCCGGAATGAAGCCGCCGCTGCGCACCTGCCCCAGAAGAGTGCCATAAAGGATCAGCAACGGGCGGTCGAATTCCCGCGCGAAAACCGCGCGCAATTCCTGATAGAGCGCCAGATAGGCGCTTTGGCGTGCGGTCAGTTCCGCGTAATCCGGACGAAAACGGCCTTTCTTGTCAAGCTGTCCGCGCTGCGCGATATCCTGCGCGATCCGGTTCTGCCCCTGCGGCAGCGTCAGTGCCCACCCCTCAGTGCCGGCGCGCGGGACAAGCCGCCGCCCGTCGCCAAGCTGCGCGCGCAGGATGCCTGCCTTCGGGAAGCGCGCGAGCACATCGCGGTGAAGGATCAGCCGGAACGGGTTGCGCGCAGGACCGGGCTGCAGGCTCTGGGTGAAGAGCACAGTGTCATTGATGCTCAGACTCAGGCTCTCGCCGGGTGCGGCATCGTCCACATGCCCGCTCAGCCGTAGCCCGTGATAACAAAGCTGCGCGGCCAGATATCCCTTTGCCACAGGGCTTGTCGTCCTGAAGGCAGGGGCAAGACGGGCCTCGAAGAGTGGATCTTCAAGCGTGCCGGCGCTGCAATACAGCGCCTGCGCCCGTGCTGTCTGTCCGCCCTGCACCAGAGACAAGGCATGGTGGAAGCCGAAATCGGGATGTCGGGTCACGCGATACAGCAGGCGCAGGACAAGATGGCGCAACGGTCGGGGCAGCAGGCGACCCGCATCCGCCAGATAGCGGTGATAGAGATCGAAACCTTGCCGGATCATGCTGGGCTCATGGCGTCAGGTGGCACGGCGGGTGCGATAGGCGGCCATGGCCTCGCCGAGACAGGTCAGAAAGTCGCTTGCGGCGGTTTCGGCAATCCGGGTCCTTGTTTCGTTCTGCAGCGTGACGATCCGTGCCCAGGCGTCGGGATCGTTCAGCAGAGTGACGGCCATTTCCGCCAGGGCAGGGGTCTGGTCCTGCGCAAAGACCGTTTCGCCTGGTTGCCGCCCGGACACATCGCTGTCGCGCATGGTCAGGATCGGCACACCAGCCGCGCGCGCGACGGCCGCACCGCCCGAGCCTCCGGTGAAACCGGGCGGATGGATGAACAGCGCGGCACTGGCAACCAGTTCACTGAAAGCGTCCATCGGCATAACAGGGTGAATGACAATCTGACCACTGGCGACACGCCTGGCCAGCAACGGCGATTGCGTCAGCAGATCCTGCGTATCGGTTGAGCCGATCATGTGCCAGACAGTTCCCGGCACGCGGTCAAGGATGCTCAGCAGGGTTTTCAGATCACGGCGTTCCAGCCGGAGCAGCCGCTGGTTCATGCGCAATCCGGCCAGAGCCGAAACAATCACGCCGCTTCCCTGCTTGCGCAGGTCAACAGCCGGAGGCGGCGGCATTTCCTCTTTAGGGATCGTCGGATAGGGCTGGATACGGATCAGCGCCCGACCGGGCTTTCCTTCGATCCGGTGCGGGCCGCGCGCTATGATCATGTCGAGCTTCGGGTCAACATGATTATTCGACTGGATGAAGAAGAAAACCGAGGGGAAATGGTCGAACAGGCTGTGCCGCACCACGCGGCTCTCATTGGAGAACAGCCCGCGATGCCCCCCGGCATAGAGGATCACATCGGGTTGCAGGGCCATGATCGCCTGACAGGTTGTG
>PXDM01000057.1 GCA_003565055.1 Paracoccaceae bacterium | reverse complement strand
GAGCTGGCAGTGGCAAGGCAACGACATCTTCAAGCGTTTCCTAGCCTTAGCCCGGTCGACCAAACGATCCCTGCTGGCAAAATTTCGGCCCCTATCGGCCCACAACGGTCGGTCATCGGCACCGTTGACGCTGCGGTGCGGCTTCACCGAAGCCGACATTATTGGCCACCGCAGCATTCTCGCGGAGCCCGCGTCGACTGCGATCAGGTTTGGGAGGAAGGCCTCAGAGGGAGCACACGCCGCTGATCGGGCGACACCGTCATGCATTCGCGGCGACGGTGAACGACACCGAATTGACCCATGCCCGGATTGCCGTCGGAGATGCTGAGCAGCATGCTTTTCGCGGGTGACAATTCCATCAGGGAACGCGCCGAGTTTCTGCGCTCTGCCAGCCGACGGTCGGCCGATGCTCGCAGCGCGCGGCACTGAATCCTATCACCCCTGCCCAAGGGGGCTGACCTCCACCCGCCCAAGGCCTTCGTTAGTATGCCGTCCTATGTGACATCGACTGGCCAGCGCCAGTACCAGCCGCAGATCGGGCGGCAAAGGCGGCAGGTTCAGTCTGCCGGTCAACACGCGTGAGGCACGCTTTTGCCCTTTGGCGTTGGGGCTCATGCGCTGGCCCAGGGTCAGATGTATCTCTTGGGCGCGGATCGAATGGATCTCCGCAGTCAAGGCGCGCAAGGTGTCATCCGCTAGCGCAAGGCCCTGCCACCTGGCCAAGGCATCCACGCGGCGCAGGGCGCGCGACAGCATGCGCGCGGCGATGTCGCGCGTATCCCCGGGTTTGCCCCCTTCGTCATCCATGGGCGAAATCAGCCGCAGCGTCAGCGGGCCTTCGGGAATATCGACCCATGGAGCGGGCGCAACATCGCGATGGATCAGACGCGGTGGAACGCAATGCAGCGCTTTGCTCCAGGGCAGATCGCGCAGGGCGGCGGTCAGGGCATCGGCCGCCGCCGCGCCCCAGTCGCAGGCCGTGCCATAGATACGCAGCGTGACCTGCATCACCTGGCCCTGCTGGTCCCAGAACAGGACATAGGGTTTGGGCAACCCGTCACCGCCCGCCCGCAACTGTTCGCGCAGAAAGACATCCAGCGCGCAAGGCGGGGTCCATGGGCAGGGTTTGCCGTTGCGCGCGGCGTCCGATGCGCCGGGGGCGAGCGCGGCAAGGAAGGACCGGCGCAGATGCGCGCCAAAAGCGCTGTCGGCTGGGCCAGTGGGGGCAAGGGTCAGGGTGATGTCAAGATCGCGCCAGCCCTGGGCAAGCGCAGATATCCCGCCGACCCGGTCCGGGGTGGCAAGCCATTGGGCCAGAGAGGGGCGCGGGGCAGAGTCCATGCCACGACATTCGCTCGCCCGCAGGGTGGCGTCAATCCGCTGTCATGCGGCCAGTGCTTCAGCACCTTCCTCGCCCGACACCAGAAGGAGACAGATAGTTTCAATCCGCTGTCATGCGGCCAGTGCTTCAGCACTGATCTATTACATCGTCACCCGCGTCACCAGTTTCAATCCGCTGTCATGCGGCCAGTGCTTCAGCACGCTACAGGCTGCTGACGAAAGTCTTGAAGACGGTTTCAATCCGCTGTCATGCGGCCAGTGCTTCAGCACTTACACGCCAGAACCCCATGCTGGCAAGATATTTTTTCTTGACCGTGCGCGGCCAGAGGGCCAAGTTGAAAGTGGCTGAAAAGAACAATCCCAGAATAGGGTCTTTTTCCGAAATCCAGACAAGACTTTGCCCACCTTCTGAACCAGATTTTCACCTGACATGCCCCGCACGCGCCTTCCTCCACCTGATGATCTTTGGCTGACGACAACCGATCTGTCCAGCCTGAATGCCGCCTGGGCGCGGGTGATGGCCAACAACGGCGCGGCAGGGGGCGATGGCATGACGGTCGCGCGCTTTGCCGAAGGGGCGGGACCGCGGCTTTTGCGGCTGTCCACCGCGCTGCGGCAAGGGCGCTGGCGGCCCGGCCCCTCGCGCGCGGTGGATGTGCCCAAGCGCAAGGGCGGCACGCGGCGGCTGATGATCCCGCCGGTGATCGACCGCGTGGTGCATGGGGCGCTGGCGCTTGGGCTGACCCCGCTGCTGGAGCCGCAATTCAGCGACGCCAGTTTCGGCTATCGCCCCGGACGGTCGGTCAAGCAGGCACTGCAAAAGGTCGCCCATTGGCGCGACCGTGGGTTCTGGCATGTGGTCGAGGCCGATATCGTGGGGTTTTTCGACAACCTGCGCCATAACCGGCTGCTGGCCAAGCTGGATGCTGCGCTTGCAGGGCACAAGGGGGCGGGGCGGATTAGCGATTTGGTCGCGCTGATCCTGCAAGGCCATGCGCAGGAAACCGGGATCATGGGGCGCGGGGTGCCGCAGGGATCACCGCTTTCGCCGCTGTTGTCCAATCTGTATCTTGATGCGCTGGATGATGCGATTGATGACAAGGGCCTGCGGCTGATCCGCTTTGCCGATGATTTCATCATCTTGGCCCGCAAGCGCGAAACGGCTCAGGCCGCGCTGGCCGAGGCGCGGGAGGTGCTGGCCGAGGAAGG
>PXDM01000516.1 GCA_003565055.1 Paracoccaceae bacterium | reverse complement strand
CCGGGCGGGCATCGCGCATCCTGGAAGAATTCATCTCCCTGCCGCTGGCGATCCCGGGGCTCGCGCTGGCACTCGCGCTCCTGCAGCTTTATGGCAGCTATCAGGGGTTCCGCATGAGCTGGACATTCATCCTGGTGGGGCATGTTCTATATACATTGCCCTTCATGGTCCGCTCGGTGCTGGCGGTGCTGGCGGCCATCGACCTGCAGACGCTGGAGGAAGGCGCGGCCACGTTGGGGGCCGGCCCGGCGCAGCGCTTTTTCGACATCGTGGTGCCCAATGCCATGCCGGGCATTCTGGCCGGCGCGCTGACGGTGGTGACCCTCTCCATCGGGGAATTCAACCTCACATGGATGTTGCACACACCCCATCTGAAAACCCTGCCCGTCGGCCTCGCCGACGCCTATGCCTCGATGCGGCTGGAAGTGGCCTCGGCCTATACGCTGGTCTTCTTCGTGATGATCGTGCCGCTGCTGATGGCGATGCAATGGGCCAGCGCACGCGCCCAGAGGATAACGGAATGACCCTCAGCCTGAGCAATATAGCCAAGACCTTTCCAGATGGCACACGCGCGCTTCTGCCCACCGATCTGGAGGTTGGGCAGGGAGAGGTTCTTTCTCTGCTGGGGCCTTCGGGGTGCGGAAAAACCACGCTTCTGCGGATCATTGCGGGGCTGGAACGTGCAGATGCGGGCGCGCGCATCGCCTTCGAGGGCGAGGATGTCACGCATCTTCCCGTGGAGCGGCGCAAGATCGGCATGGTGTTTCAATCCTACGCGCTTTTCCCCAACATGTCGGTGCGCGGCAATATCGGCTACGGGCTGAAGATGCAGAAACTGCCCCGCGCGCAGATCAATGCACGGGTCGAGGAGGTCATGGCGCTGTGCCGGCTGGAGGCCTTTGCGGGCCGCGCGGTCACTGCGCTGTCGGGAGGGCAGCGCCAGCGCGTGGCGCTTGCGCGCGCCATCGCACCGCGCCCGCGCATCCTGCTGCTGGACGAGCCGCTCTCGGCGCTGGATGCGGCACTGCGCGGGCAATTGCGCGACGAATTGGCACTGCTCTTGCGACAGTTCGCCATCACCGCCATTTTCGTGACCCATGATCAGGATGAGGCGATGGCGATCGCCGACCGCGTGGCGGTCATGCGCGAGGGGGTCGTCACCCAGACCGGCACGCCCGAAGCGCTTTATCGAAACCCGCAGACGGCTTTTGTCGCGCAGTTCATCGGCGATGCGATGCCGCTATCGGGGCGCATCACCGAGGACCAGTTGCACCTCCCCGGCGGCGTGCTCGCCCTTCCATCGGCGGCTCCGGGCCGTCAGGCCTATGTACGGGCTGAAGATATCAGGCTCGATCCCGCTGGCCCGCTCAAGGCAAGGGTGGAGACCGTGACATTTCTCGGCACGCATTACCGCATCGCCTTGTCCGAAGCCGCTCCAGGCACGCTCTTTGCCCTTCATCCAGGGCAGAGCGCGCCGCGCCCGGGTGATACGGTCCGCCTTGCCATCGCCCCGTCTGCCATCCTGCTGCTGCCTTCGGAAGAAAGGACTCCATGATGCCCGGCTTCATCCAGATCACCGATACGCATATCGTGGCCCCCGGCGCGCTTGCCTGCGGCCGCTCAGACACGGCCACGGCCCTGCATGAGGCTGTGGCCACGATCAACGCGCATCTTCCCCGCCTGCCCCATCTGGATTGCGCCGTGATCACCGGCGATCTCACGGATCACGGCAGCGCAGAGGAATATAAGCATTTTGTTCAGATCATGGCGGCGCTCGAATTGCCCTGGCTGGCTGTGCCCGGCAACCATGACAGTCGCGAGGCCATGCGCGCGGCCCTTTCTGGCGCGCCCTGGATGCCCGCCGATGGCCCTTTGCACTGGTCGCGGAATTTCGGCGCGTTTTCACTCATCGGTCTCGACACCCTCGTGGAGGGCAAGCACCATGGTGCGATCTGCGATGAAGGCCTCGCGTTTCTCGATGAGGCGCTTTCGGCGATCGGCGATCAGCCTGCCATTGTCGCCACGCATCACCCCTATATACCCACGGGCATTCTCGCGATGGATGCCGACAGGCTGCAAGGCGGCGCGCGACTGATGGACCGGCTCGAGGCGCATCCCGGACAGGTGCGCATGATCTCGGGGCATGTGCATCGCGCGATCACCGCGCAGATCGGACGGGTCACCTGCCAGATCGCCCCCGCCACCGGCCACGCCGTGGCGCTCGATCACCGGGCCGGGCGCGAAGCCGGCCTGACATTCGAGCCGGGAGGCGTCACGCTCTATCGATGGATCACCGAGCCTCACCCCTGCCTGATTTCGGACCGGATCGCACTGGGCGAGATCAGCGGCCCCTGGCCTTTCGAAAGCTGATTCTGGCATCGCAGCGAAGCAGGCGAGCGGTGACGGCTGACAGGCCGGGACCCGTTCAGAAGCGCCATGTAAGCCCCAGAAGCGGCCCGCTCATGGCGGCATCGAAAACGGTGCCGTTCTTTGCATAATCGATGACCAGATGACGATAGCCCGCGGAGAGATAGAGCCGCTCGTTCAACTCGTAATTG